>PKSW01000368.1 GCA_002869465.1 Marinilabiliales bacterium | reverse complement strand
CATCATATACTCAATACCTGATTTGGTAATAGATGGCGGAAACATGCCTTCAATACAATGTGCTGCAAAGAAATTACCACAGGTTGAATCTTCCCAGCCTGGTACAATAATTTGAAGGTTTTTTTCGGCTGCCGCCATTAACCATGAATTTTTGGGATCGATCTGGTATTCCAGCTTATTCACCTCATCGAGAAGTATCTGGTAAAAATATTCGTGTGGCAGGTATCTTTTATTTTTGTCTGCTGCTTTTTTCCATTGCCTCACCAGGTGGTGTTCAATCCGTCGCATGGCTTCTTCTTCAGGAATACAGGTATCCGTAACACGGTTGAAATGATGGTTCAGCAGTTCTGTTTCATCCGCAGGCGACAGGTCGCGGTAATGTGGCACCCTTTTGTAGTAATTATGGGCCACCAGGTTGAAAACATCCTCTTCAAGGTTGGCGCCGGTGCAGGTGATGATGTGTACTTTATCCTGCCTGATCATTTCTGCCAGTGATTTTCCCAATTCTGCCGTGCTCATAGCACCTGCCAAGGTGATCATCATCTTGTTTCCCGCCTTCAATTGCGCCTCATAAGCTTTGGCTGCATCGATGATGGTAGCCGCATTGAAATGTTTATAATGCTCCAGCATGAATTGTGTTACCGGTCCTTTATTTTCCATGATGCTCAAATTTATAACTTAACATTTTGTAGTAGAGTTTTGACACTAGAAATTCAGAAGCCGGCAGTCCTTCAATTGGGGCCAGTTCAACGATATCAAAACCCAGCACTTCTTTCTTTTCAAATACTTTTTTCAAATAGGTGAGCATGGGATACCATTTCATGCCACCGGGCTCCGGTGTTCCGGTTCCCGGCAGGATGGAGGGGTCAAAAACATCCAGATCGAGTGTGATATATACCTGATCACCCATTAATTCAATGGAACGGTCCATCCAAACATCATTGTCATGTATATCCTGCATGAAGAAACACTTTTTTTTACTCAGGTGTTCCATTTCAAGCTGATCCATGCTGCGAATGCCTACCTGTATCAGGTTGGTGTTTTTGGATGCATCATAAAGTGCGCAGGCGTGGTTATATGGTGTGCCCATATATTCGGGTCTGAGGTCGGCATGTGCGTCCAGTTGCAGAATCGTAATGTCAGGGAAAGCTTCATAAAAGGCTTTGATAACGCCAATACTTATGGAGTGTTCACCACCGAAAAAGGTGAGGAATTTACCTGTTTTCAGCAATTCTTTTGCTTTACCATACACATTACGAAACATCTCTTCTGCCGTTTTACCATTCACTTCGGGCAGAATCCAAACCCCTCTTTCATACACTTCACTATCCGTTTCAATATCGTATAATTCCATATTGTCGGTAGCGTCCATAAATTCTTCAAAGCCTTTATCAGCGCCCTTTCCCCATGTACTTGTTCCGTCAAATGGCACTGATTGAAGCAATACGGCCGCTTTTTCAAAAGTACCACGCTCAGTTTCTATGCCGCCAAAAATTCTTGTCATTCGTTTATGTATCCTAAAATGTTCAGCATATCATCCACGGTTTGCTCGTTCCGATATACATAATCTTTAAAGTTTCCTGTTTCGTCACGGTCGATAATCACGTGTTTGGGCGCCGGGATCAGGCAATGTTTGATACCGCCATAGCCACTGATGGAATCCTGGTAAGCACCGGTATGGAAAAATCCCAGGTACAATGGTTCTTTATCGCTCCGGTTGTAGCCGGGCAACAGTATCTCCTGGTTCATGTCTTCGGAATTGTAATAATCCGACCGGTCGCAACTAATGCCGCCGATACTCACTCTTGTGTATTCATTATCCCATTTATTAACCGGCAGTAAAATGAATTTTTCAAAAAGTGACCAAGCATCTGGGATGGTATTCATAAGGCTGTTGTCTACAATATACCAAAGCTCTTTATCATTTTGCTGTTTCTGCTCAATTACTGAAAATATGATGGCTCCACTTTCACCCACGGTATATTTTCCAAATTCGGTGTAGATATGAGGTTCTTCAACACCTTCTTTGTTACAGGCTTCTTTAATGTTTTTAATGATCTCACGGATCATATATTCGTAATCATATTCAAATCCCAAGTGGCTGCGAATCGGAAAGCCGCCGCCCAAATTCAGGGAGTCAAGCTCCGGACATATTTTTTTGAGCTCGATATATTGTTTCAATGCTTTCTGAAATTCGCGCCAATAATAGAGTGTGTCTTTAATGCCGGAATCAACAAAGAAATGCAGCATTTTCAATTCTACGTTCTTTTTTCCACGAATTTTCTTTTTAAAATACTCCAGTATTTCTGACTGCGGTATGCCCAATCTTGATGTATAATAGGATGATTGTGACTCTTCATCCACAGCCATTCTGATCCCTACTTTTAATTTCTTGTCGCCGGATTTCTTCAGTATCTTATCCAATTCGTAAGGATTGTCGAGAATGATGATGGAGTTTACAAAGCCCTGGTCCTGAAGACCTAAAATCTTTTTTAAATACTCCTCCGTTTTATAGCCATTATGGATGATGGCAATATCTTTATCCAGTTCTCCTTTTTGGTACAATTTTAAAATCAGGTCGATATCAAAAGCCGAAGAGGTTTCAATATCTACATTTTGCCTAAGCGCCGTGCTCACTACATGATGAAAGTGACAACATTTGGTACAATAACAATAGTGGTATTTTCCTTTATAACCTGTTGCTTTTATAGCCCTGTTGAACAGGTTGCGGGCCTTTTTGATCTGGTCACCTATTTTGGGAAGATACATCAACCTGAAAGGTGTACCATACTTATTTATTAGATATTTAAGTGAAACCCCGTGAAAAGTAAGATAACCCCCTTGCAAGTCAAAACCTTCCTGCGGAAAGTAAAAACTTTGCTCAATCAAATTAAAATAGGTGTTTTTCATCAGTTGCTAAACGTATAATATTTATAAAATAACTGTTAAAAATAGATAAAGTATCTTTTTTAGCAAACTTAATTTTTTTTAAAGAAAAAACGTTGCGTTATGCAAAAACACTTAAGAAAATTGTACTAATACTTAACTATTCAGGTAGTTTGAACCCTACAGCAAGATTATACTCAACAGCAACAGGTTTTTCAAGATGCATTCCTGGTATCCAGGCAGGCATAATGCTGACTATTCTGAGGGCTTCTTCATCGCAGCCATTTCCGATACCCTTGGCCAGTTCAATATTTGACAAACTCCCGTCTGCAGCCACTACAAAGCTGATAATTACCTGTCCCTCCACTTTGTTTTCCAGGGCTTCCTGCGGATATTCCAGGTTTTGGTTCATAAACTCATACATAGCGCCTCTACCGCCTGGAAACTCGGGCATCGTTTCAACAATTTTGTATGAGGATTTAAAATCTACAGGAACACTTAAGGTGGCCCGGACAGGTTCTCCCAAGTAATATGCCGGCTCCCATAACGGCATTCTTAAAACAACCTTTGCCGCAGCTTCTTCACATCCATATCCCAGGCTGGGATCAACGGTAACATTTGAAACGCTACCATCTTTTTCAATCACAAGATTCACATTAATAACACCATTAACTTGAGCTTTTTTTGCTAGTTCTGGATACACCAGTTCGCTTTCAATATAAGATATCAGCTCCACACTTCCTCCCGGAAATGCTGGCATGGTATCTAAATTCGTGTAAATTCTACTTCCGGGGTATAATTCTTCTTTGAAATAAACCGGAGTATTTGATCTAACGCGTACTTTCTTCCCATTCATTTCACCCGGTTTCCAGTCTTTCATCTGGCTTACAAGTCTTATCGCTTCCTGATCGCAACCATAGCCTATCGGTTTCAATACCAGTACATCAGAAACACTACCATCGGTTTCGATAATAAAATTAACATAGGCTGTTGTCGAAACCCCATTTAAATAAGCAGCCAGAGGAAATCGCATATTTTGAATAAAATAGGACAACATGCCCTTTTGCCCTCCCGGATATTCAGGCATGATAGTTACAAAATCATAAACCGTATCGTTTTGGGTTGTTTGGCTATATGATTCAGTTGGAATCGATAATATGATAACCAGATAAAGGAATAATAATTGCTTCTTCATTTTTTTTAAATAAGAAAGCAAAGTTAACAATCTATTCCCGAAATAGCATTTTAAAATCAGCAGGACTTATGTTCTCTTTTTGATTTTGTCTTCCTTATTCAGTCCTGAAATAACTTCAATCGTAATTCCATCTGATAATCCGGTTTCAATATATCTCTTTTCAAATTGTTGGGGTGAAGTTTCTACCTCTACATATACTGTATCTTTTTCAAATACCAGTAGACTTTCGGGGATGGCCAGCACGCTGTCAACGCGGTCGAGTACAATATCTGCATTAGCACTGTAGCCCGCCCTTATAAAATGATTTTCCTTTAGCAGTACTTCAGCCCTGATCTCAAACTGAATGGCGCCATTCACTTCCTG
>PKSW01000379.1 GCA_002869465.1 Marinilabiliales bacterium | reverse complement strand
GCGGTAGCGAAGTCATTGTTTTTTTTAATGATGGCGTCCAAAGACGCATTCACAAGCATGCCACCATTGGCATACTGAAGAAATAATTTATACGATTGGGGGAGACATATGCCTGCTCTTTTTTCAAATGCCTCAATCTTTTCCTTGCTTGTTGGATTATTGAAGTAACCGCCAGCTTGCTCACCTATGTATACGTCAAGCCATTCCAGTGTTTTATGTATGTCTATTTCCATGTGTACTGCGTTAGGTTAAAATCATGGAATGTCATTATCCTTAAGTTTTGGTTTGATTTTGGTCTTGGGATTTAAGTATAGCTCCGGCCCTGTTTTATCCATCTTCTGCTTCGATTTCTTCAATTTTTTTGAGATCCTGATCTGCTTTTTCAAATTCGCCGATTTTTCTGTAAATGCTTTCCCTGTTGTAATAAGCCAGCAGATCACGGTCATCTATTTGTAACACTTTGTTTAGATCTCTCAGCGCCTCTTTATATTTATGCATCTTTTGAAGCGTTTCTGCCCTGCAATTGAGGTAAAGGCAATCATCAGGCTTGAGTTTGACGGCTATATCGAAATCAATTAAAGCGGCCCTGGTCTTTCCCACTTTTTCAAATAATGCACCCCTGTTGAAATAGTAAAAAGCATCATCATCTGCCAATTCAATGCTTTTATTAAAGTCATCAAGGGCAGCTTGTAAATTCCCCCTTTCCCGGCAAGCCATTCCCCTTTCCATCAGCGCCCAATCGTCATCCGGATTGTATTTTAATGATTTGGTTGTTCTTTCAATGATCATCTCGCTGGTCTCGTCTTCGGGAGGGATGGTTTCATCAGGACCCATAAAATCGGCAGCTACGCCTTCATATTCATCCCCCATCACTTCCGGCTCTCCTTTTGCCTTCAGGTAATTGTAAAGAAATTCTCTAAAGTTCTGGGCTACCACACCCCATGTGTCGGGTGGTGCATCATGGTAGGCTTCAAATACATGCGATTCATCTTTATGATCGTTGTTGCATACGAAAATAAGATGTTCGTTAATTCTTGTTCTGAAAAAAGGGATAAAGGGATAAATGATTCTGTCTTGTTGTGAAACGCCGAAATTCCTATTTTTCATCGTGTTCCATTCCGTTTTCATTTCTTCGAGGCTTAAAAAGCAATTGGAGTTCCATTTAGCTGCATCAAATTCATTCTCCTTTTTAATCTTTTGATCCCAAAATGCATCCACGATCATCCCACCATTCGTAAATTGAAGAAAGGCTTTGTAAGATTCAGGAAGCCTAATTCGGGCCATTTTTTCAAAAGATGCGATTTTTTCCGCCGTTGTCGGATCGTTGAAATAACAATAGGGCTGCATGCCAATGTACATGTCAAGATATTCAATCATCTTGTCTATAAAAAAATCAGCCATGCGATCTAATCAGGATAAAATCTTGGAATGTCATCATCTTCATACTTCGGCCGTGGCTTAGGCTTTGGTTTTCTTTCCACTTTCGGGCGTTTTCTTTTAATCGTTGGTTTTTTTATTTCCCTTTTTGTAGTTCTGTTTGAAGTTTTGTAACTACTTTCCCACGCATAAAGTTCAGCCCTGAACCTCCTGTAACTATTATTTAACTGATCCGAAACATCTTCATCATCGTCATCCACCTTCTTTTTATGGGAAGAAGAAAAGAAAAGGAATTTAATGACCTTGTAGGCGATGTAAAGTACCGTGATCGTAATGATAAGTGACAGCACAATAAGAGTGACTGCTGCCATGAAGAAGCTTAACATGCTATACAAAATAATCCGAACAGGTGCATACCATCCGTGCATTCTGATACTTTCAATGATGATAAGTGTAATAATGGCGAGGAAAAAAAGCGTAAGTAAGTTCAGGTACCAGAAAGTAATTCCGGATGTGAATAAGGCATTGATCCCATTTTCAGCATAATAACTGTATGAATAATATTTATTAAAAACATTGTTATTCGATATCGCGGCAATAAACACCAGAAAAGTATTAAAAGCAAATAGTTTCAGTGCCCACCAATTGGTTTTAAAATAATTGTCTGACCTGAGAACGAGGTAAAAGAAGTATTCGGGAATAACCCCGATAGAAAATGGAATCCTGAAAAACCAGTTAAATCCATCGAAATTTCTGTTCAATTTGCTGGAGATCTTAGCATCCCACCTTTCAGACAATTTCAATCCATAATGAATGGCCATCGAGAAAAGAAATACAGAACCAACAAAACTGATGATGTATAGCAGAAATTTAATCATACCCTTTATATTAACTTGTTAATAATCCCTTCTTTCTCCCGTAAAACAGCTTAAACACTTTATAAATGATGAATAAAGCCACGGTCGCGGCAAATATTAATCCCATATACATGCCTGCCCAGAAATAGAACCCCATGAGTACAATAATGATCATCGATCTGAGAATGCCATAAGGAGTAACAAAATGCTGAATACTGCGGTAAGTTACAACGGCGAACATGGCTATTTCCGTTAGTAGTACTACCAGCCAGAACCAGTGCCAGGGATGTGGATCACTTGTAAATACATACAATCCTTTTTGGTTAAAATCTTCTGAAGCACCCGAACTCAGCACCTGTGTCAACAGAAAAATAATTCCCAATACCAGCGACCAGGTGATATGCCAGGGCTTTCCAATAAAACCCTCCGGATTATTGGTTTTTTTATTCAGATATACATCCAACCGGTAGAGGTATTTTCTCACAAAGTACAAGGCCACAAGCAATGCAAGTATACCCGCATATAACCAAATAGATGAATTATCAAACTGACTTTCGTTTGCTAATGGAATGGTATCCATTTATAGATGGATTTAGGTTAATGAATATGATGGTCTCAAATTTAGGAAAATAAGCTTAAAAGGTCTTTTTTAACTGCATTTTATTTTCTATTTTTATTACCTGAGATTTTGATATGACCACATTCCATCAAATTGCTATAAAATGTCCGCATTGCGGAACACTGATGCGCGACTTCGAGTTAATGTCTCACACGGTGCATACATCAACAACCTATTCGGATGGATTATGTGAGGACGGTGTTTCCAAAATTAAGGACATCAGCATCTGCACTAATTGCAGCCAGGCGTTTTGGAGGGAAGATGCCAAGTTATCAAAAGAGCTTGACTATGAGGCGATGGAGGAACTTGAAGGGGCGCTTGATATGATGGATCTTCCCTGGAGGCTTGATGATGACAGGCAAGAGAAGAAAATTCTTTTTTATAAAGATTTATTGGAGAATGATTTTGCCGATAACGATATGAAAGAAATATATCTCAGGACACGATTATGGTGGTCGATCAATGACCTGGTTCGGCACCTTTCGAGATGGCACCAGGCAAGAAATTTAAAACACCTCAGATTCATTCTAAAACATCGGAAGGAAAACATGAAGTTGTTTAAAAAATACGAAGAGTTGTTAAAAGAAAACCTTAACCGATTGATCTTTTTATACATCAAAAAAGGCGAGGTAGATTTGCTGTATCTAGCAGATATGTATCGCGAAAAAAGCGATTTCAATAAAGCCATGGAAATTTTATTAAAAGTGGAGCAAAAGGGAGGTGTTTATAACCAGATGAAGCATAAAATCCGCCGAAAAAACAAGCGGGTGTTTCAGTTAAATTAAGCTGGAAAAGAATTCAGATTTTTCTACATTTGGTATTTCAAATTACAAACATAAAATATGTCACACGGACGTTTTGATAACCCTATTGTAGCTGCTATGGCAGGTTTCTGGGATTTATTCCGCAAACAGGATAATGCGAAAAGACTAACCGATAGCGATCGTTTTGATGGAAAAACGGTGATTATCACGGGTGCCAACTCTGGATTGGGCTTCGGACTTTCAGTTGAAATCGCAAAACGGGGAGGTCATGTGATTATGGCTTGCCGAAGCCAGATACCAGAAGCAGGGGAGAAGGTGAAAAAAATGAGTGGCTCCGATAGTGTAGAAATGCGAAAACTGGACCTGAGTAAGATTGATAGCATTTATAATTTTTGTGAAGGTCTGGTAACTGATAATATCAAACCGGATGTCACCATTTTAAATGCAGGTGTTGCCTTACCCAATGCGCGAAAAACCGAATCAGGCTTAGAACAGATGTTCATGGTGAATTACCTTTCCAATGTGATATTGACGAATATCATGTTCAACAAGGGGATTATTGATTTGAAAAATAATACCAATGCATTCAAACCCCGGATTGTTTTTATTTCTTCAGATTCGCATCAAGGCTCGTCCTATATTGATTATGATGAATTTGGCATTTTTGAATCTTACGGAACTTCTAAAGCCATTGCTAATTACAGCTATTTCAAATTGATCCTGAATACCTACGCAACAGAACTTTCGCGCAGGGTTAACAAAGAAAAAGTAGAGGTAGGGATTAATGTTATTTGTCCGGGTCCTGTGCATACCAATATTATAAAAGAAGCCCCCTGGGCGTTGCGGATGGTGCTGGGCAGTATTTTTAAAGTGATTTTCCG
>PKSW01000138.1 GCA_002869465.1 Marinilabiliales bacterium | reverse complement strand
GCATTCGGCGCAAATGTTGTTAAATCAGTAAAATAGACCGGTTCATCTACAACAGGCATTGTATTATCAGCTTCAAAGTCAGCGTTTGGTTCTGGAAGCGATGCCAGGATATAATCAATTTTTATTTCTGTATCGCCCCCGGCGGCATTACTTGCTGTCAGTTCTGCTGTATAATACCCGGGTACATCAAACCTAACCTTTGGATTTTGGGAGTTTTCATCGGTACCTCCCATATAAGAAACTGTTTCCGGTATAAAATTCCACAACCATGTATCAGGGTCATTGATTGAAAGATCAGTAAAATTAACGAACTCTAAAGTTGTCGGTTCTGTAATATGCGCTATAAAATCGGCTTCGGGTACCAGCATTTCTTCTGCCAAAATATAGTTGGTCTTTATCTCCATGTCAGAACCTCCATCATCATATAATGAGGTTAGCTGAACCGCATAATATCCAGGCATGTCAAAAGTGACTTTCGGATTTTGTGAGTTTGCGGTTGTTCCATTCACATAAGTAATTGTTCCGGGTGTAAATTGCCATTCCCATGCTTCAGGGTTCCCTGTTGAAAGATCTGTAAACTCAACCGTTTCAATAGTAAAAGGTGTTCTGTTATCAGCTTCGAAATTCGCTAATTGGATATTGGGGTCGATACGCGTATAATAAACATCTTGCTCGCCATTCAATGTATTTGCCCAAGCCAGGTGCGCATATTCATCATCAGAGTACATGTGGAAATAATCACCCATCTTTTGCTGTTGTGGCCAACCCACGTGAGGATCAAATGAATCGGACAATCTTTCATTTTCAGAAAATGTTTCTCCGCCATCTATTGAATACGCATAATAAAGGGATGAATAATATTGTTCCCCGGCAGGATGATCCCTTGTATCTAACCAAACTACGTCAATACGGCCATTGGGTGCCACGGACATGGTAGCAAACCATTGCCAGTAGCTTGTACTTTGATCATCATTAACCTTTATGGGAGCTTCCCATGTAGCACCCCCATCTGTACTTCTGGCAAACATCACATCCAATGGATCACTACCTGATGGATTTACAGATGCGAGCATATAAACATTACCATGATTTTCGCCACCTGATTTATCAGTAGCTGCCCATGCCTGACCTAAAAGACCGCCTGGATTTGGGCCAACGCTAAAACTAAGGTCTCCTCCCAAATATACTGTCTGAGCAAAATCCCAAGTCACGTCACTATTTGGATCTTGCGCTGTTGTAGATTTGGCAATCATTATTCCGCTACCTGAAGTGCCAGGCGCATAGAGTTCCCCATTAGGACCAACCGCTAGATTACCCCAATGTGGACTGCCAGCTACTTCAACGCATGGCTCATAATAAGCGCCACCATCGGAGGATCTTGTAAAAAACCCTGGATAACAACTTGTAAAAGATTCGTTCCAGTTTGAGTAAATATTTCCCGCTCCAATTCCATTTGTCTGATCAACAACCATCCACTGTTTGTCACCCCCCCTCGCATCTGTCCCGTCATCCCAGGTAACGCCTCCCTGCTCTATTATATAAACATCACACGTATATCCTCCAACATTTGTCAGACTATTATAATAAAAATTCCCCTCCGCATCTGCGTCGAGTACAGGATCAGAACGAAACACACCCGGATCAATTACCCCCGGAAAAGTCCATGTTTCTCCACCATCCAGTGTGTACCCATATCCTGCCTGTCGGAAATCACTATTAATATTATCAAATTGCCGCCAACCTATTATCATCCTGTTTGGATTTGTAGGATCCACTGCGATAGATGGTTCGTTGGCTGCATCATTTAATACATTATTCCCACTTCCATCAACATTTACCTGGTTTGTAAAATAATTAATACCTCTTTCTCTGTGTGCTGGAGATGTTGCTTTTAAGGTATTTGGTAAATAAGGATTATTTATTACTTCATGATGACCAACCCGGTTATTATCTTCTCCATTGTCATGGTCATACAGATTTGTAATTTGGGCTTGCAACTGTATGGTTAAGGCAACAATTATCAATGTTAATATTCTCTTCATGGACTCATAAATTTATAACTTGTAAAGTTAAATATTTATTAATTGCCGCTCAAAGTCAATCATAAAATCCCCTGACATCATGTAGAACAACATTTATTTTAACTTAAATTGCTATCTACTTGACTTTTAGAATCTTTTTTAGTACATTTGTGTAGTAAATAATATTTGAACAGCCCTGTCGGTCACACCTTTCAGTTGGGTTTATAGGTTAATAAGAATTATTTTTCCCGACAGGGTTTTTTTATTTTGCTACAACGAAAGTCAGTATTAACTTATTCCGTTAACTTTTCATTTCAAAAATTAAATAAATAATCCAATATCTGGCCTGAATGATCGCAATTCCAGATGGATTTATTACAATTGATATGAAAAGGATTGTAAGATTTATGGTGTATTATAGAAATATTTTAAACAAAAAAAACCAGCATGAAGCTGGTTTTTTAGTAATTATTCTATCGTTTTATTTGCTTTTTTTAAACCACAAGTACCATTCCAGTGAATACAAATCAGGATCTTCTTTGGCTGCTAATTTTTCTGCTTCCTCAATGGATTCGGGGCTATTAATAAGCACATCGTCACCGGGTTGCCAGTTAGCCGGGGTAAGCACATTCCTTTTAGCTGATGTCTGTAAAGCGATTAAGACTCGTTTGATCTCTTCCATATTTCTCCCGGTTGTAGCCGGGTAAAAAAAGGTAGCACAAATTTTATCTTCTGGATCAATAATGAATACACCTCTTACATCCCTTGTAGTGCTGTAATTGGGATGCAACATGCCATATTTTTTTGAGATTTCCAGGTCAGGATCTGAAACCAAGGGAAACTTAATAGTTACCGATTCGCGATCATACAGTCTGATGCCCTGAAGTGACCGCACCCATTCAATATGACTATTCAACCCATCTGTCGACATCACGACCAATTTTGTATCAAGTTTGCTAAAATCATCCTGAATTTCAGCCAATTCTAGTATTTCAGTACTACATACCGGCGTAAAATCAGCCGGATGGCTAAATAGTATTTTCCAATGACCATAGTAGTCGTCAGGGAAGTGTATGGGTCCCTGCGTTGATTGTCCGGTAAATTCTGGTGCAGTTTCACCAATTAAAGGAATTCGAATTGTTTCATTATCCTGAGCGTTTATTGTAAAAGACAGGAATAATGTAAATGATAAGAGTATTATGGTTTTCATGTGTGTTTGATAAATTTATCTTAAAAAATGCAATTATATCTGAAAAGTCTATCAATTTCAATAGATTAACATTAATTTAACTTTTTGAAAGCATACCGTAATTTTTGCAATTTTGAAATTTACATCCTAATCTGAAACTTAATTAAATCAACTAAGTATACAATAGCACACCATTTTCCTCTCTAAAGAAATACATTGGTGAGCTGCTTGCTCTGTATAAAAGGGCCAGAAGGTTTGGAGACCTTTCTGACCCTTTTTTTAATTCCTGGTATTTTTATGGATAATGTATTAACGGATCAGCTTTGCCAATCCGTTAATTTTTTAGAAAACAAACTAAAATTAATCTGTAGTCCCATGCTATTTTACTCTTGCAAATAGTGTATTTAATTCATTAGATATTAAACCGATTGATTGTGTTTTCATATGCATCAGTTCCAGAGGAATGTCGTTAACATAAGGCTCTTCAGTAAAAGTGAATTCCTCATTTAATGCCTTTTCATATTTACTTTGCATGGCTATCTTTTGAGTATCAAAAGGAATGTCGTCAATATAGGACTCTTCTTCCAAATCAAAGTTCACTTTCAATGCTTTATGATAGATGCAGTTGGCTGCGATGCATTCTGTATTAAAAGGAATATCATCAATATACGCTTCCTCATTCAATTCAAATATTTCGGCAACAGCTTGATTATATAAATACTCCGCAGCAATTTTTTCAGTACTAAAAGGAATATCGTTGATGTATGGTTCCGGTTCAAAATTAATTGTTGAAGCATTCAGGCTAAAACTTAAAGCAACGATTAAAGTTGCAAGGACTGTAAATTGTAGTTGTGTTTTCATTTTTATAGTTTTTTTGTTTCTGAGTGCTAAATTACAGGCTTTTATCCCGGTTGGAAAGGCTTTTTCGGCGAATGGTCTGGTTTTGTCGGCGAACAGCGTACATGAACATTTAATTGATTTATGTCAATCTTTTTTTTGAATTGATGATTGAACCAAAACAGTTTTAATTTGTTATTAAATAACTGTAACGCATTTGTAAGGAATGAATAATTCTTACGACAAATGAAAAAGTAATAAACACTTTAAACACGAAATAAAATGAAAAAAATAAAATCGATAGTTGTACTCGCAATAATCCTTGCAACAACAGGATTGTTTGCACAAAATTTGACAGTAGATACAGAAAAATCAACTCTTGCCTGGCACGGTGAAAAAGTGACCGGAGAACATGATGGTATGATCGAACTTAAAGAAGGATGGTTAAGCTGGAACGATGATAAATTAACCGGTGGT
>PKSW01000269.1 GCA_002869465.1 Marinilabiliales bacterium | reverse complement strand
GCTCACTGCAGCGTTACAAAAAGGACAAAGGATCATTTAACCCAGTTACTTCCGAAAAAATAATTGAAATTGCCATGCTGAACAAATATGGCATCAAGGTATTTGGTGATCAGCAAAAATTCAATACATGGTTGTCGTCTAAAAACCTGGCATTGGGTGGCGTCAGCCCGAAAGATCTCTTAGACAGTTCTTTTGGTATTCAGTTACTAAAAGATGAGCTTACACGCATTGAACACGGTATATTGGCATGATCGTTTACCGCCTGGCAAAAGAAATATATAGCGGTGATTTATCCGGAAAAGGAGCTGAAAAATCGGGTGGCCGTTGGAACAGCAGGGGCGTTGCGATGGTTTATACCAGTGAATCGAGGGCTTTGTGTACTGCTGAAATTGCAGTTCATACACCCTTGGGAATATTACCAAAAGATTATCAGTTGATCACCATTGAAATTCCTGATGGCATTAAAACCCGTAAAATATTATCGAATGAATTGCCGGCAGATTGGAATTCAATTCCCCATTCAGGCAAAACACAAGAGTTGGGAGATTTTTTTATTAAAGAAAACGAATTTGCTGTGATGAAAGTGCCTTCAGCAGTAGTTCAGGGAGACAGCAATTACTTGATCAACCCGAACCATCAAGATACCGGAGAAATTCAGATTTTAAAGATCGAACCTTTCATCTTCGATCAAAGAATGTTCATCAGGTAATTTGATCGGGATGATGAACAGAATTCACCGATATACATTTTCTTGTATTAACTTTGGCGTTATTCCTAAATATTAAATTCATCATATTATGAATCATAAGCTGATAAGAGGTTTTGTAAACTATTTTTTTAAGGGATTGCTGTTTCTGGCTCCCATTACCATCACGATCTGGGCTATCCTTGAATTGTTTTACTGGATCGATGGTCTGCTGCAAGGTTTTATCGACGAGTTTATAGGCATGCATATCCCTGGATTGGGATTGTTGATCCTGCTGTTGCTCATCACGTTTATCGGTTTTATTGGCTCTACTATTATCTTTAAGCCGCTTGTAATCTATTTCGATAAAGTAATGGCACGAGCGCCTTTGATAAAAATCATCTATACAGCGGTAAAAGATCTGGTTTCAGCATTTGTAGGACAAAAGAAAAGATTTACAGAGCCTGTGCTGGTGCAGCTTGATAGTGCTTCTAATATTGAAAAACTTGGATTTATTACCAATAAAGATCTTTCTACTATCGGCATCTCAAATGAAAAAGTAGCGGTATATTTGCCCCACTCGTATGCCTGGTCAGGAAACTTAATTATTGTTTCAACTAAATATGTAAAACCCATCCAGGCATCTTCAACGGAGCTTATGAAATTTATTATTTCAGCCGGCGTTACGAATATTGAATAAATGACAATGACAAACAAAAAGCCTTTAATACTGATTACAAACGACGATGGTGCTCATGCACCGGGTTTGCGAAAACTTATTTTCCTGATGAAACCGCTTGGCGATGTGGTGGTGATTGCTTCTGAACACGTAATGTCTGGCATGGCACATGCAGTTACCATTCAAACACCGTTACGGTTGAAACTGGTAAAAGAAGAACCGGGATACAAGGAATATATTACTAATGGTACGCCGAGTGATAATGTAAAACTGGGCAAACACAGGGTACTTGAAAGGAAGCCCGATCTGCTGGTTTCAGGTATTAATCATGGCTCCAACGCTTCTATTAATATCATCTACTCAGGCACGATGGGAGCGGTTTTGGAAGGAACTATTGACGGCATCCCCGGTATTGGGTTTTCATTGCTTGATTACAGCCATGAAGCAGATTTTTCACATGTGGACGATTATATTCTGAAAATCACTAAAAAAGTACTGTCGGAAGGAATGCCTTCCGATATCGGCCTGAATGTAAACATCCCTAAAATTTCAGATCAGCCTTTGAAAGGTATCAAAGTTAGTAAACAGGCAAAAGCACGCTGGGTGGAAGATTTCGACTCGCGTTTTGATCCATACGGAAGAAATTATCTTTGGATGAAAGGAGAATTCGTGAATGGAGATCCAAATAAAGATACAGATCAAAAAGCACTGGAAGAGAATTATGTGTCGGTAGTTCCGGTGCATGTCGATTTCACGGCACACCATTATATTGAAAAGCTAAAATTTGATTAGAACTGATGATATCATCCTTTTTTAAGAAAGACAACTTCCTGTTGGGATTGCTGATTGGCATTATCCTACCGGTTATTTTCTTCGGAATTCTTTGGGGTACTGATCTGCTTTTATTCAGCTTGTTTCATGTGCATCTGACACGGCAATCCCATTATTTGTATCTACTGAGTACTGCCATCAACGTGTTACCCATCCGTTATTACCTGGTGAATACCAAAGCTGAAAAATCAGGTATTGGCATTCTTGTAATAACGATCATCTATATTCTTACTTACTTTTTTATGTTTTATAAAGCCTAAGCCGAATGAAGTATTATATCATAGCAGGTGAGGCTTCTGGTGATGTACATGCTGCCAACCTGATCCGTTCCCTCAGGCAAAAAGATGCAGAAGCGAAGATCAGAGCGTGGGGTGGTGACCGGATGGAAGCTCAGGGGGCTGAGGTTGTAAAACATTACCGCGATCTCGCATTCATGGGATTTGTAGAAGTGCTCATGAATATAGGGACGATTGCCAGAAACATCGCTTACTGCAAAAAAGATATTGCTGCATTCCAGCCAGATGTGCTGATACTGGTTGATTATCCGGGTTTTAATTTAAGAATTGCCGAATTTGCACACCAGCAGGGAATTAGGGTGCTGTACTATATTTCGCCGCAAGTTTGGGCATGGAAAAAATCACGTGTCCATAAGATCAAAAAGGTGGTTGACAAAATGCTGGTTATTCTCCCTTTTGAAAAGGCATTTTATGAAAAGTACGGTGTGGATGTTGAATTTGTCGGACATCCTTTGCTGGATGAAATTAAAGCGCAGAAAAAAGTAAACCGGACTGAGTTTCTTGAAAAGAACTGCTTGCAGGACCAGCCATTAATAGCTTTATTACCGGGCAGCCGGAAGCAAGAGATTAACAGCATGCTAAAAATTATGTTGACGGTGGAGGATCGTTTTCCGGATTATCAGTTTGTTGTAGCGGGTTTGTCTTCAGTTGGTGCAGACTTTTATCAGAATATTTTAAAAAAGGCCCGTGCAAAACTGGTTATGGACCAAACCAGTAGTTTACTCCAACATGCCAGGGCTGCACTGGTCACTTCGGGCACAGCCACCCTCGAAACAGCTTTGATGGAGGTTCCGGAAGTGGTTTGTTACAAGGGGAATTTTATTTCTGTAGCCATAGCCAGGAGAATAATTGATGTAAAATATATTTCGCTGGCCAACCTGATTATGGACCGGGAGATTGTGAAGGAACTTATCCAAAGCCAGCTGAATACAAAAAATCTGTCACACGAACTGAATGTCATTCTTAGTGACCAAAAAAAATTGCAACAGCTACATTCAGATTATAAAGAATTGAAGGAAAAGTTGGGTAAAGAAGGTGCTTCCCTACGGACCGCCGAAATTATTTTAGAGACCATGCCAAATCAAGGACTTGTTATTCCTTAATATTATAAATGGCATTGATCAGGTATTTGTACTTTTCGTGAATAGTTCTTCGCTTTAACTTCAGATTGGCAGTAATTTCACCTGATTCAACAGTCCACTCGTGGTCAATCAATTCAAACTTTTTAATTTGTTCCGTATCGCCGAATTGTTTGTTAAAACAATCCAACTCTTTTTTAATCCGGTTTCTGAATTCCTTATGTTGTATCATATCTGAATTGGTGGTATATGGAATATCTTTAATCTTACACCAGGTACGAAAATGTTCAAAATCAGGTACCACAAGTGCGGCGGCAAATTTCTGGTTTTCACCAATCACCATAATTTGATCGATAAATGGTGATTCCTTAATCTTATTTTCCAGCAATACGGGCGAAATATATTTACCCATCGATGTTTTAAAGATTTCTTTTACACGACCGGTAATTTTCAACATACCATCGGCATCAATAACACCTACATCGCCGGTATGCAGCCATCCATCAATAATGGCTTCTTTGGTCAATTCGGGTTGTTTGTAATAGCCTTTCATTACGTTAGGACCTTTTACAAGAATTTCTCCTCGTTCCGATATTTTAACTTTCACGTTGAATAGGGGAGGCCCGACGGTGCCTATTTTCCGTTTTCCTTTTTCGAAGGTGTTAACTGCGATCACAGGCGATGATTCCGTCATGCCGTAGCCTTCTACTGTTGGGATATTGGCAGCATTGTAAACACTTGCCAGCCGGGGTTGTAAAGCTGCACCTCCCGAAACAATTGATTTCATCCGGCCACCCAGGGCATCCCTCCATTTGTTGAAAACAAGTTTGTTGGCGATTTTTAATTGCAGATTATAAAAAATACGGTCAGGTCGGTCGTATTCGTAACGCAAGCCAAGGTTCACAGCCCAGAAGAATATTTGTTTTTTCAGCCCGGTTAGTTTTCGTCCTTTGGCAAGAAT
>PKSW01000073.1 GCA_002869465.1 Marinilabiliales bacterium | reverse complement strand
GTTATTTTGCTCCTTATCGATAGCGGCATTGCAGGTTATGGGCACCGATATAATTTACTGAATCCGCAATGGACGCATGTGGCATGCTATTCGGGCGGCTTGCACAATGGTATGTATCGTTGGTTACAGGAATTTGGGGAAATCAGGAAATAAAAAAAGCACTCCTGCATAATAAGAAGTGCTAGCTGAAAGATTTATATTTTACTCCGATACTTTAGCTTCTTCCACCTGAAGAATCATTTTGGTTTCCTGATTAGAAATAAATGCTACCACGTGACAATTTTCAGGCACCCAATCTGCTTCAAAGTCAACTGAAAAAGTAGATTCATATTCCTTTCCAACCTCCACATTGTCTGTCAGATTCTCACCCCAGATTTCATTGGTGTACCGCAAAACATGCATAAAAACATAGTTTTCGATCAGTGGTATATCACCTACATTGGCATCATTATTTTTCTGGGGACCGATAATACTATCTTGTGTAATACAAAATGTCAGGTTATATGTTCCGGTTAAAGCCGTCAGGAATTCTGATTTGATATTTGATGTCAGTTTATTCTGCGCAAAACTATTTTCAATGGTAATTTCTGCTTCTGCTGCTGTTTCTAGCTCAACAGCAATAGCTGCTCCCCACTGGCCATAGCTTAAAATATAATCTCCGGGAGCTGTTTCAACCCTGTCAACAAGGCCATTGGGATTTCCAGCGGCACTAATTCCAAAATACTGGTCCCAGGCTTCGCCAGCTACTGTTCTGAAATCTTCAGGAAGACTAGGTGTGGGCCTGGCAAAAAAACCTGCGTGAACAGCCATCACCACCAGTTGGTCACCATATAACTCTTTCAAATCCTCGGCAACAACTGCTGCAGTGGGACAGTTGACACAATCGTGACCGGTGTAATCTTCAAGCAATACTTTTTTTACCGCTTCACCACCATTGCCGCTACCCCCTTCCTGCTTATAGGGCGGATCGATTTTTTCGCAACTATAAAAAACGATGCTTATAACGGCCAATATCGATAAAATCTTTATTTTTTTCATCTTCTTTCAAATTAAAAATTACTGCTGATCGTCACATAAAAACCGCTGGAAGCAGGCACGGCACGGCATACGCCACCCACACATACAATTCCTTCACGCTGACGTCCGTAAGTTACTGAAATTCGGGTGGTTTCATGCGTATATCCGAATGATCCGGTATAGTAATTGATTCTTTTTTCTTCTTCTGGATTACCATAGTTATACTGGTCCGTTATTGAAACAAACCAATGGGGTGAAATGGTATATTCAAGCAATATCGCTGCCCAGTCTCCTTTGTCTTCTTTTGTCCATAATCCCTGCAACTCCCACCTTAATGCATGATTTGAAGTAAACTTATAGGTCATGTCGATAACGCCGATATTGGAATAAACTATGGGTTCGCCTGTATGCCCTTCAAGTGTAGCAATGTCATATGACTGATACATGTAAGTATAGGTTCCTTTCAGCTTTTTAGAGAATTTTTTATCAATCTCAATATTGAAATCCTGCCAGAAAATTCGTTCCCCAAATTTAAAGAAAGGGGAAGTCCATCCCAATGTGCCTGACGCTCCAACAGCTGTTGTATCAGTACCGGGTACATTAACAGCATTCCGCACAATATCATTTACTTGTGAATAATTGATAGCCAGACCCATTCCATATTTTCCACCCAATTTCGACTTTTTAGGCACTTTATAATTGAGTTGTAGCTGGTATCCGATCTCACCATTTGGCTGGGTATTATACGGATACATGGAAGTTAGCATATAGGTGTGCGTCTCCGTATTGGGGGGCAGAAAACTGATGTCGAGTGCATTTGCTGTAACAGCCCGGTTCGACTTGTAGCTCATATTATCATACCTTTTGAACATACCGTAAAAGCCAAATCCTTTGGTAGAATAACTGGCACTCAGCATAAGCGCATCTCCTACTTTATATATATAATTATTTATGGCTGAAGGATCGTTTATTTTATAAGCATATTCTGTAGTGATATTGAATTTTCCATAGCCCAGTGTCATTCGTCCTGCCATATTTCCCACATCCCGCGGCAGGTTATACAGGGGATCCAGGTCCGCCTGATAATTACTGACAAAACTACCACCAAGTACTAATTTAAGCTTTGAATTACTCATAGAATTGAACACCTGGTTAAAATCCAATTCGGCGTCAAATCCCTTAACAATTCCCCTGCTGTTTTTTGTATAGGGTGTCCAAAAGAATCGCTGCATTCCATATACACCTTTAAACAATAATCCTTTAACAGGTTCGTAGGTAACCCGTGCGCCATTAAGCGAATTATCATATCCCAGCATCCACTCCTGATATGTTCGGAACGTTAAACCATTACCGAACTGTTCATAGAAATTTCCAACTGTAAAAGAAAACTTCTCGGTAGCATATGTTGCCCACAAATACGGGAATCCCTGACCTTCCAATCGTGGGTCGAACCCCGCTAATGGAGGTAAATAGGCTTCATATCTAAATCCGGCGGAGAAATTACCCAGTGAATACGTAATATTTCCAAATCCATTAAATGCAAAATTTTTCCCATTGATCATAGAATCAGTTATCCCAACTGTATTATCAGGCATATAATAAGCTCCGTCAAATTCAAAACTTCCATGGACCTGTGAATTTTTAAATATTTCGGAAACCTGCGAATAGGCTGAAATACCAGAAAATAGTACGATCGTAAGGAGTAATACAACTCTTTTCATAATGTGATTGGTTTTGTCTTTCAATAAATGGTTAATGATCTGTAATTTCTTCTCCTGCTGCTACTTTCCTGACCATTTCATATATCTCTTCTTCAAGACCTTCGTAATACGAAGTATGCTGATACACAATATTCCCATTACCATCAAGTAAAAAAGTATGAGGAATCATGTTCACGTTCATCGCTCTTTTAAAGTCCCCATTTGGATCGAGAAGTATTTCCATCTCCCATGCTTTTCCACTTACAAAAGGAAGGACTTTTGCTGTTGAGCGGGCATCATCAATGGATACGGCATAAATTTTTACACCTGTTTCTTCCTGCCATTCATCGTAATTTTCATTGTAAGCATCCATTTCCTTTTTGCAGGGTTTGCACCATAAAGCCCAGAAACTAATCAATATGGGTTTTCCATCATTGCTTATATCCTGGGTATTATAAGATTGGCCATCCAAAGTTTTAATATTTACGGAAGGTAATTCATTCTTTTGACTTTCTTCCTGCGAATATAAAGCTGTTCCTAAAAAAAGAACTAGAGTAAAAATGATAAGATTTTTCATTATAATTTGTTTATTAGTGATCTGTTTTCGTTACCTGAATGACAACATATGTCGAAACTAAGTTGCATTCCTTTTATATCCTCGCAGCATCAATAAATATTTCCAATAATTTCAATTTTCCATCGGGTTCAATAACGATATTTCCCATTGCTGCGGGAATCAGCACTGTTTCACCTAATTTCATGCCAATCTTTCCTTCTTCATATTTCAGGCTGCAAGCGCCTTCCACCACCATGTAAATGACAAACGAATCCAATTCGATGATGTTTTTCAACACCGGTTGATCTGCATAAATTAGTCTTGACACAAAATGCGGACTTGCCACCAGTGATGTGGTTTTATTTAACTCCGTTTCATATTGCGTTTTACAATCTGATGTTTTTTTAAAATCGATGGCTGCCAATGCTTCTTCCGTGTGCAGTTCACGTTTCATGCCGGCAGCATCTATCCGGTCCCAGTCATACAGCCGGTAAGTAGTATCTGAAGTTTGCTGGATTTCGGCCAGCAAGCACCCGGGTCCAAGTGCATGCACCCTGCCCGCAGGTATGAAGAATACATCGTCTTTTTCTACATGAACTATGTTTAATAAATCTTTGATGGTTTGACCCTTAAGATATTCCTGATAGGTATTTACCTCAACATCCTGGTTGAATCCTGAAATCAATCTTGCATCAGGGTCAGCTTCCAGTACATACCACATTTCTGTTTTACCATGATCCAGGTTTCTTTTTCGGGCCAGTTCATCATCGGGATGTACCTGAATAGAAAGCCAATCATTTGAGTCGATTATTTTTACAAGCAATGGAAACTCATTTCCAAATCGTGCGAATATCTTTTCACCCACCAATTCTCCCATATACACTTCTACCAGCTCATTCAGTTCATTTCCTTCAAGAAAACCGTTGGTAACCACACTTTGTTCTGCATCATAACCTGAAACCAGCCACACTTCCCCGCAATTGGGTAATTCGCCATAATCCATTCCCAACAAGGTTTTGATCTTCCGGCCTCCCCAAATCTTGTCTTTAAAAATAGGTTTGAATTTAAGCGGATACAGCATATCTGATTTTTAAAATTCTGACAAAGATAAGCGTTGCTTTTTTAATTGACGATTAACTTTCGTGTTTTTGTGTTACCGTTATAATTGATGGTTACGAAATAAATACCTTTATTAAGAAAACTGACATCTATTGCATACTTTAAAGGTCCTTTATCAGCAGCAAATGTATTTTCATATATTCGTT
>PKSW01000334.1 GCA_002869465.1 Marinilabiliales bacterium | reverse complement strand
TTCATCAATTTCCCAATAATACAGGTGGGCATCAACTGTAGCATCTAACATTTGTAATATGTACCAAAATCCCATAAAAATGAATGACAATTCCATGTTCCGGCGATAGCCATCACGAATGGTTTGCAGGTTTTGTGCAGAATAATTCTGTGCCAGCGGATTTTCACAATCATCTCCTTCATTTACTTTGCAAGCATAGGCTTCTTTGTATTGAAGATAATAATCACGATTGTTAAATGCAAAATACCCGATCACGCCAAAGCCGGCATACACAATTGGAAGTTTCCAGTATTTTTTATTATATATTTGGCCCAACCCAGGAAACAGTGAAAGATAAGTGGCTGTTTTTGGGTTTGGTTTGCTGAAAAAAGTATCTATTTTCTGATTTATCCGCTGGGATTGTTTCATGAACATGGCCGTTCGATATTGCCTTACCTCATCTTGCTTCGAGGAGTCATTTTTTGAGTTTTCCTGCGCCAATAGGGATGTTTGCATCAGGATCAATGCAAGTATGACATACGTTCCTGAGAACAACCTTTTTTTGTAGAAATTTATTTTCAAAACAATGTTTAATCCTGGATGATCGAGATTATATGATCCAATTCATCATCGCTATTAAACTTGATAACGATGCTGCCGGCTCCTTTATTGTTACGTCTCAATCTCACTTTAGTTCCGAATTTTCGGCTTAATGCATTGGGTGTTTCCTGGTATTTCATAGGGATGTCGGTTATAACAGCTGTTTCAGGTTTTTTTGACGTTGGCCTTTCTTTTTCCCTTACAAGTTGCTCAATCTGCCTGACACTTAGATCCTCATCTATGATCCGATCTAACAGACGTTCCTGATAAACGCCATCTTCAACTGTAATTAATGCCCGCGCATGCCCCATTGTAATCAGTTCATCCCGCAATGCAATTTGAACCTTTGGTGGTAATTTCAACAACCTTAAATAGTTAGTAATCGTGGAACGGTTTCTCCCCAGCCTGCTACTGAGCTTTTCCTGCGTCAGGTTGCACTCTTCAATAAGCCTTTTATAACTGATGGCTACTTCGATGGCATTCAGGTCTTTTCTGTGGATGTTCTCAATAAGGGCGAGTTCCAGCATCTGCTCATCATTGGCCACACGGATGAAAGCCGGGATTTGATCAAGACCAGCCATTTGTGAGGCTCTTAATCTTCTTTCGCCCGCTATAAGCTGGTATTTATCAAAACCTAATTTACGAACCGTTACGGGCTGAATGACGCCCTGAACCTTTATTGAATCTGCCAATTCACGTAATTCCATTTGATCAAAATCGGTTCTTGGCTGAAACGGGTTCACCTCAATTTTTGAAATGGCAATTTCAGCGATGGCGCCCGCTACAAACCCACCGGAAATATCTGTTGAGGTGATATCCGTTTCGGGACTGCTCAAAATAGCATCCAGCCCCCTGCCGAGGGCTTTTTTCTTATGTTTGCTATTCGTCATCAGCCACATCTATAAGTTTATCAGCCGTATTGATGGTCGTCATATTATTTTTTTGAAGAATCTCCCTGGCCAGGTTTAAATAATTAACAGCCCCGGTGCTGGTGGCATCATACATAATAATTGAACTTCCGAAACTGGGCGCTTCTCCGAGTCTTGTATTGCGGTTTATAATGGTGTCAAATACCATTTGCTGAAAATGTGTTTTCACTTCTTCAATCACCTGTTTTGAAAGATTCAAGCGCGAATCGAACATGGTAAGCAGTATACCTTCGATATCCAGCTCAGGGTTCAGTCTTCCCTGCACTATTTTTATCGTATTCAGTAATTTTCCCAGCCCTTCCAGGGCAAAATATTCACATTGTACCGGGATGATCACCGAATCGGAAGCTGCCAGTGCATTCACAGTGATCAATCCAAGTGAAGGCGAGCAATCGATGATGATAAAGTCATAATTGTTTTTTACCTTTTCCAGGGCTTTGCGCATCTTTTTTTCGCGGTTGGGCAAATTGATGATTTCAATTTCAGCTCCCACCAAGTCGATATGAGCGGGCAGTAAATCAAGATTCGGTGTTTCTGTATGTAAAATTACATTGGCAGGGTCGATATCATCAATGATACACTCGTATATACTGGTGGTGATATTTTTCGGATCGAAGCCAATCCCAGAAGTCGCATTGGCCTGTGGATCGGCATCCACTATTAATGTTTTGTATTCCAGTACAGCCAAACTGGCCGCCAGATTAATGGAAGTTGTCGTTTTACCAACGCCTCCTTTTTGATTTGTTATTGCTATGGTTTTTCCCATAATTGATTCATCAATGATTGATTTGACCTTTTACAAATTTAGGGTATTCGATTGCAGCGGACTTTTTTAGAGCATGCAAGTTATCAACACAAAAAGATATTCTTTAACAGGCAGTTAAAGTATAGCAAAAGCTATATTTTAATAAATCTTTGAAAGCGATTGCAGAACTTCTACCGCAGGTAAAAGCTGACTTTGTTAATGGTTTTGCGTTCAATTACAAATCCTCGAAACTTACATCCGCTGAAGACTCATCCGTCGTAACATCTTTACTTTCAGGAACTTCTTCTTCAGCAGGTTTTTCACCAGTTTGAATAAATTTAATAGCCGTTTCAAACCCATTTGAAAATTTTTCAAAATCCTCCTGGTAGAGAAATATTTTATGCTTTTCATAGAAAAACTTACCCTGTTCTGCATCAAAACGACGTTTGCTTTCTGTAATGGTCAAATAATACTGGTCAGTCCTTGTCGCTTTCACATCGAAAAAATAGGTACGTTTTCCAGCTCTTATGGCCTGCGAAAAAATATCCTCTCTTCTTTCCTGTTTTTCTTTCTCTTCCATCTATCACCAAATTTATTAAAGGTTAACTGTAACAAAAATATAAATTTAATCAGTCAACTCGTTTTCTGTTCGTCATTTGTTAAAAAAATATATTAAATGTTCATAACAAGAATGACATTGAATTTTAAAGTAACTGATTTTCATAAGGCTTGCTGAGACCAAATGAATTGCCTAATTCCATTTTTTAGTAAAATTTCAATATTCAATTATCTCACATCTTTGATCAAATGATTAACCTAAAGATTTTGTTTATAGTTAATGATTTAATAGTTTCGCAGCTTAAATAAACTACATGGAATTAGAACTAAAACGCCCCATTGCCTTTTTTGATCTTGAAACTACCGGATTTAACGTTGCAAAAGACAGAATTATTGAAATCAGTATTTATAAAATACATCCAAATGGAACTGAAGAAAGTAAAACATGGTTGTTGAACCCTGATTACCCGATTTCAGAGGAAGCCAGCAGCATTCATGGTTTTACACAGGAAGATGTAAAAGATTGCCCGACTTTTAAACAAGAAGCCAAAAACATTAGCGACTTTTTAATCAATTGCGACCTGGCCGGATTTAATTCCATCAAATTTGATATTCCGATGCTGGTTGAGGAATTTCTTCGTGCCGAAGTAGATTTTGATGTGAGAACACGCAAAATGATTGATGTTCAGAATATTTTTATGAAAATGGAACCCCGCACCCTGGAAGCTGCCAGCAGGTATTATCTTGGCAAAGAACTGGACGGCGCTCATTCGGCGGAAGCTGATGCCAAAGCTACTTACGAGGTTTTAAAAGCACAGTTGGATAAGTATAAAGGTGTTACTTATAAAGATAATCAGGGAGAAGAATCGACACCGGTGATCAATGATATGAATGCTTTGCATACATTCTCCAGTCATCACCGGAATGCGGACCTGATGGGTCAGATCATTCTCAATGACGAGGGTTTGGAAGTAATCAACTTTGGAAAACATAAAGGAAAAACAGTGGAAGAAGTTTTTACCAGAGAACCTTCGTATTATAATTGGATGATGAACGCTGATTTCCCGCTTTTTACAAAAAAACTGATCACCACCATAAAGTTACGGATGGGATTGAATCTGAAGAAATAATGGGAAATCAGAATTTGGAAGAGAGAAATTTGAAAGAAACAACCTATTTTGAAATAAAATAACCCATGAAAATTATCTGCAACGGACGAAACTATGTGGAACACGCCAAAGAATTGAGCAATCCTGTTCCAAAAAAGCCTGTATTCTTCCTGAAACCTGATACGTCCTTATTGCAAAAAAACAACCCATTCTTTTATCCTTCCTTTTCTGAAGATGTGCATTACGAAGTTGAATTGGTGCTGCGTATATGCAAAAACGGTCGGCATATTGAAGAAAAGTTCGCCAGCAATTATTTTGACGAGATAGGAATTGGTATTGATTTCACAGCCAGGGACATCCAGTCTGAGTGCAAGAAAAAAGGACTACCCTGGGAAATTGCCAAAGCATTTGACCAATCGGCTCCTATTGGAAAATTCATAAAAACCAGCCAGATAATCGATCTCAGCAATATTAATTTTTCGCTCAAAATTAATGACGAGATCAGGCAGCAGGGCAACTCCAACGACATGATCTTCAGCTTTGATCAGATCATCGCTTACGTTTCAAAATTCATTACACTCCGTGAAGGTGATTATATTTTTACAGGCACACCTGAAGGCGTT
>PKSW01000004.1 GCA_002869465.1 Marinilabiliales bacterium | reverse complement strand
GGCTTCATTTTGGCCGGAACAACCAGAAATTCTGATACTAGTAATGAAGACATCTACATTATCAAGATTGATAAAAATGGACATAAAATATGGGATGTGAAATATAGATGGCCGCACACTGATGTTATTCGCTCGGTAATCCCATTGAGCGACGGATATTTATTTGCTGGTGAAATATGGGATTATGGTCTTTATGATTCAGATATTTACTTGCTGAAAACTGATTTATTCGGTAACAAAATCTGGGATAACCTTTATGGAACCAACTCTAGAGAAATTGGATTTAAAGCTATTTCATTTGCAAGTGGCGGTTATCTTTTGCTTGGCCATACTAGAGGATATGAAAACGCTGGAGATATAATACTCATTAAAACAAATGAGGCTGGAGATGAAATCTGGAGAAATACTTTTGGTTCAGAGTTTGATGATTATGGGCTTGATTTGATTCAGAATACTAATGGAACAATATGGATCGTTGGAACGAAGGGTGGCTTTTTTAACGACGTCCATGCTAATTTTAAAAATCATGATGCAGATATCTATTTAATTAAGGTTGATGAGACTGGGAACGTCATATGGGAAAAAACTATAGGTGGTTCTGAACATGATTTTGGTTATTCAATTATACAAAGTCAACAAAATGACATATATATCTTTGGAAGCTCACAAAGTTACGGATCCGGAAGTTTTGATATGTTACTTTGCAAAACAGATGAAAATGGAGAAACCATTTGGCAAAAAACATATGGAGGCGTTAACTATGAATATGGACAATCCATAGCAGTAAACGCCCAGCGTGAGCTATTCTTGTTAGGTACAACCAGTAGTTTTGGAATAAATAATTCACCCGACATTTACCTTGTAAAAACAGATGAAACGGGTGATGAGAAATGGAGTCTGACCATTGGTGGTAGCGAAACAGAATTTGGTTACCAGGTAGTTGCTACTCCGGATAGTGGCTGCATGATCATTGGCGAAACAAATAGTTTTGGAGCAGGATTTTCAGACTTCTTAATAACAAAAGTTGATAAAAATGGCATCATTGAGTACTTTATAGATAGTATTGAAGTGACGCATGAAGAAGAAATGCTTATTTATCCAATACCTGTTCATCAACAGGGCAGGATCAGGTTTAAAAACAACACCGTTTCTGACTTCAATATGATGCTCATTTCCCTATCAGGACAACATATTAAATCAATTCATATCTATCAGCCCGATTACAATTTTAATGTAAGCACTATGCGGCCCGGCTTATATTTTTATCAAATTACGTCCACAGATAACTCAAAAATCCTATTTAAAGGCAAATTAGTTATCCGATAATAATTAACGGGCCATTATTAAAGAATCAATTCGGTGAAAATTAAATTTCAATGGATCTTCTATTGCTTCTTTTTCGGCAATTATTACCCTATCATTAGGATCATTATCATGAAAACCACAACCCATAAAACGGATACTATCTATTGAATACATATCAAACATTTTCAACTGCGATCCTAAATCACCCATGATGCAGGTAACATTAATCCCCCTATTCTTAACCTTCACAAGTTTAGGATAAATAACATCTACAAATTGAGTATTGACCGAATCGCAATTCGCATTCCAATAAACAAGGTCACTTTGCGCGTAGGTGGCCGGGGGAGGTAAATCAGGTATATCCCTCCATAAACCATGATGCATGAGTAGCACTAAATCCTGAGAAACACTAATGGTGTCGCAAACATTTTTAATTATATCAAATTGCCCTTCCATATCCATACAATTTGTAGGTACCAGATTTGTATTCATAACAATCCGGGTTATTCCGAAATTACTATAAGTATAATAGGTTTTGCGACCGGTAAGTTGTTCATACCATTCCCAGTTGCCTCGCCGTGCATCATGGTTACCAAGCGACCAATGGGTTTCAGGATTCCCTATGTCAAATAAAGAATCGATGTATAACATGGTCGAATAATCCAACATGGTTTCAATACAAACATCACCTCCTAACCAAATTCCATCAAATTCAGAAAAATCCAGTTGCTCTAATCTGTAATCGACCTTGTAACCAACCGTATTTGTCTGATAACAATGGCCTATGAAAATATATTTTTTGCTCTCATTTTGTGCCAATAAAAGATACATGGAAAAATACATGAGTATAAACAAACAAAATCTTTTTAAGCCAAATATTTTCAAATTCATATGATTAAGAATCAGTCTCCATAATTAAGCCATTCCTTTTTAATTGGATATTCAGTAGGCAATTGGTAATCCTCTAATTTACCAAGCGCATGTATATCATCTCCATTTAAGGCAATTAACTCATAGTCAACACAACCACTGTCAGAAACGTGAGCAATAATGAAATTATCACTATCCTCGTTACCCATTCCGCTGCCAATAAAAGTAATATTCAATATGCTATCAAAATCGTATGTATAACTGTCACTCCAATTAACGGCTCCCATATCGCCTGCAAACATGGCAACAGGTTTCTTTATTTCTTTAAACAGAGGAATTATTTCATCCCAGAAATTTATTGTATCGGCACGCCCTTCCATCGAATTCATCCTGACAAACTGGTATTTATTATTTTTGTCCCACCACAATAGTTGATGAAAAAAGACAAATATGTTTCTTGTGTCAGCTGTATTCATAAGCGTTTCTTTCAAAAAATCGAGTTGCATACCAGATATGTTCCAATGATCCATATTCGGATCAAGTATGATGAACAAATCTTTGTGTTTCTCAAAAGAAAAATAGGTACTTCCATACCTATTTTCAAACAGTTCTCGATCTGTAAGATCATGATTACCTACAATATAAAAAACTTTAGCGTCTAAATAAGTGAGGACACTATCAACTTCATTCCAATTTTTTTCTGTGCCTTTTTTTACAATATCACCCGTTAAAAATCCAAGACTTGCATTTCTGGTATTGATTAAATCAAATTTCTGTTGAAAAGGCGGATACAACCCAATGTGGTCAATCCATGGTTGTCCATAAGTATGTCCTGCCACAAAAAAAGAGTAGCTCTGGTCAGGATTGATAACTTCATTCTGACAGGAAAAGATGAAAATCATTGAGCACAATATCAATCCTAGACTACGCTTATTTTTCCATATATACATCAAATGAACTTATATTTACAAAAGTAAAAGATGTTTTTTATAAACGCTTAATAATCTTATTTGACTTTGTATCCTTTTTAATCAATTATTTATCTTTTACTTTTTATACCTTTGCCCATCAATTAAAATCAGTGATGGCGAACACTTTATCCATTTTAATTCCAGTTTATAACGAAGCACCGACAATCCATTTAATTTTGAACAAAGTTATTGCAGTTGATCTGATCGATAGTTTTAAAAAGGAGATTATCATAGTTGATGATTATTCGACAGACCAAACCGTGTCAGTTATTGAAAAGTACATTGAAGACCATTTAGAGTCTGAGATCAAACTTTTCAATCAGCCTAAAAATATGGGTAAAGGTGCTGCATTACACAGGGGTATTAAAGAAGCAACAGGTGATTATATCATCATTCAGGATGCTGATCTTGAATACGACCCTGAGGAATATAATAAACTGCTGCAACCTGTAGCTGATGGTTTTGCAGATGTTGTTTATGGATCCCGATTTATGGGAGGAGCTCCTCACCGGATTTTATTTTTCTGGCATTCCATTGGAAATAAATTTCTTACTTTCCTCTCTAACATGTTTACTAATCTTAATCTTTCTGATATGGAAACATGCTATAAGTTGTTTAAATCCGACATTTTAAAATCACTTGACTTGAATGAAAAAAGATTTGGATTTGAACCTGAAGTAACCGCAAAAATCTCCAGGATACCCAATATTAGAATTTATGAAGTAGGTATTTCCTATTACGGACGAACCTATGAAGATGGAAAGAAAATCGGCTGGAGAGATGGTGTAAGAGCAATAATAAGCATTTTAAAATATAATATTTTCAGCCGGTAATAATATGACTTCAATTAAACAACTCTGGTTTTTATTTTTGATCATGTTTCTTATTTCCTGTGAGAACAATAATGACAGAAACACATTTGTTGCCCATCCAACAACACTTGAAGAGTTATTCAAAGGATTCAATGAGGAAGAATTAACCCCTGAAGTCAATCAATTAGATAAGGAGCCAATCGTAATTATTGCTACAGGCCACCTATATCCATTATTAAAATATCCTCTAACTTACAACGCATTAATTGATCAGATTAACGAACAAAAACCCGATTATTTTTTTGAACTAGGTGATATTGTTCGTGATAATACGGATGAAGAATGGGATACTGTATTTAACAGGCTAAACCGAATTGACGCTAAAATTTATTATGCACCAGGTAACCACGATTTGAATTATCATTATGAAAGATATTTTGGTAAAAGAGACAACCAGGTTGAAGCAGAAATGAGGTACTTAAATCAGGTGGGTTACAGGTATAAACTTGTAAAAGACCAATTTGCCAATTATGTTTTTATAAATGCTAATGATTCAGCACAGCGCATTCGATCTTTTATTGATCAAATTTCTTCAGAATTAGACACAAATAAAATTCAAATTCTGCTTTCATCACAATCACTTTGGGT
>PKSW01000075.1 GCA_002869465.1 Marinilabiliales bacterium | reverse complement strand
ATTGACTGGCGGAGGTGTTAAATTTTCTTTTACCAGAAAAATAGTTCCTACCTGAGGGTGGGGCTCAGGATCATCCCAGAAATTATAGTGCATTTCGAGTGTATCGTTAGTAAAATACACCACATCATAAAAAAAGTGCTGGTAAAAATATTGCCCGGCATAAACTGTTTGAAGATACCACCAATGCATACGGTTGGTTTCAGCATCATATTCACATTGCTGTGTGTTGGGATAAATAGTAGGCATCAAATGTCCCGATGTTTCGGTGTAGAAGCCATTTTCAAAAATTGTCATTGTCATCGGATCATTATATCCACCAAAGCTTTCGCTGCTAATATAGCCATGCCAGGTACCAATAAAATCTTCAAATGCATATTCTTGTGCAAATAATGGGTTTTGAATAATTGAAATCAAGAAAAGGGTTAAAATGAAAATCGTCTTTTTCATTGTTTAATAGTTGATTATTATAAATAGCTGATAAAAATATAAACTTTATTTAAAACCATTCTTAATAATATAATTTAGTATTAGGAATAGATTCAAAGTTATACAAGTGATATGCAACACACATGAGGATGGTTGCCTGACAAAGAAGAAAAAAGTGAAAAGAATAATCAATGATGAAAAATTATTAATTCACTTGATTTTAGAAATGTAACTTTGGTAAGTTATAAATTTATAAAAGGTCTATAAGCTGTCAATATAGGCTTCTGATGCTACAAGTAAGTTGTTGATATGTTTTTTAGTGATGGTGGCCGGTTCATACATAATTTCAAAATCCCACGATTTTTTACTGTCGGGACTGATCAGTTGATAAAAATTAGCAAACCATGCATCAATTTCCGATTTATAATTATCTACCAACTCTAAAAATCTGCCGTCACCATATACATTACCAATGGGGTCTATTCGGCTTTCGAAAATATACAGGAATTTGACAATTAGATCACGGAAGGGAGTCAAATCCTGGGTTGTTTTGCCATCTCTGAGTTGATTTTCAATTTTAGAAATTTCCATGAATAAGAAAATTTGTTCATCAATCAGTTTATCAACAACTCTGAATACCTGTTCTTTTATAATTTCTTTTCGTCTTTCAATACGCTCTCTAACGATTTCTTTTTGCCTTTCTTCACTTTCCCTTCTGCTAGAATTGACGGAGTTCCATATAAAAGCGATAGCTGCTGCGATAACTGATAGGGCCGTTGCAACATCCAGCCCGATAGATAAATTGTCGAATAACATAATAATTGGTTTTATAGGTTATACAAAGAAAGTTGAAATTACACATTTTGGTTTAAATCATCCGAGATTTTCATTTTTCTGTTAACTTTACCCATCTAGCTTTTATCAATAAAAACGAAGCATAATGAAACCACTAAACCGGAGAAAATTTATTCGCAGAAGCATAACTATCGGTGGCATATCTGTCGGCCTTTCCCTAATGCCTAAAATAATGTGGGCAAATTTAGTGAACACTGAGAGTGATATTTTTACAATCGCCTCTGAAAGCCCGAAAGAATCTATTCCTAGGTTGATTGAATCATTAGGTGGAATTGATTCTTTTGTTACACCCGGAAATTCAGTGGGCTTCCTGGTCAATAGCCCGTGGGTGTACCAGGGATTTTATACCAATCCCGATATCGTTTTGGTTTTAATGAAAATGTGCAAAGATGCCGGTGCCAGTAAGATCATCTGTTACAAACCTGTTAGAGATGGCTATTGGGAAGAAAGCCGGTATTACGAAGAGATGAAACCCTTGATCGAGGAAATTGTGTACGGAGATGAAAGAGTTATTATCGACATCAACGGGGGTAAAGAAATGAAATCGGCAGAAGTTTTTAAGGTATTTATGGAAACCGACGTTTTCATAAATGTACCGGTTGCCAAACATCATAACGGAACCATATATTCAGGTATATTAAAAAATCTGATGGGCGTTTCTTCACGTGATACCAACAGGCATATGCACTCGCCTGATGGTGAATATACATATAGCAAAACGGTATATCTTTCTACTTGTATTGCCGACTTGAACCTGATCAGGAAGCCCGATCTGTCGGTTATTGATGCCGGTGTTTGTGCAATAAGCAACGGGCCAAAGGGTCCAGGCGATACCATTTCGCCTGGTCTTATCATTGCAGGTACTGACCCGTTGGCAATGGATGTCTATGCTGCAACCCTTCTTGGTATGGAACCAGAAGATATTTACACATTTACTGCAGCTAAAGAGCTGGGATTGGGCAAATCAGACTTTAAAGAGATCAAGATTGCTGAATTATAGATGACCTGGTTTATTTCCGAGTTACATTTGATATACAAAAGCATTGATATGCATTCCGGCTCCAACGGAAGCAAATAGCAGCAGGTCACCTGCGTCTATCGTATGACCACTGCATTCATTCTTCCTGATCAGATCGTACAAGGTTGGTACGGTTGCGACGGAACTGTTCCCTAGCTTGTGTATGCTCATGGGCATAATACTTTTAGGCACATCCCTGATTCCATATAGCTTGAAAAAACGCTGGATGATAGCGAAATCCATTTTCTCATTGGCCTGGTGAATCAATATTTTCTTTATTTGGTGAATATCATGACCAGATGCATCGAGGCAGGCTTTCATGGCTAGGGGCACATTCTTCAAGGCAAATTCATAAATTTTCCTTCCATCCATTTTGATGTACAACAAATGATCTTCTTTATTGGGCTCAAATGACTCTCCATACCGCAAATAATAAGCTTCATCGTAAGAATGGCTTTCAGATGCAAAGGAGAGTATTCCAATTTCATCTTTGGTCTCTTTCTTTGAAACAACGCAGGCTCCCGCGCCGTCTGAATAGATCATTGAATCCCTGTCGTGAGTATCAACAACTCGGCTCAATGTTTCTGTACCAATAACCAAACAATTTTTTGCTGTACCCGACTTGATATATGAATCTGCTTGAATTACACCCTGTATCCAGCCCGGGCAACCAAAAAGAATATCATAGGCAACACAAGAAGGATTCTTAATTTTCAAATGATGCTTAATTCTGGAAGCTATGCTGGGTAAAATATCTGACTGCTGATTGTTTTTTGACACATCGCCAAAGTTATGTGCTACAATAATCTGATCAATTGATTCAGCATCGATACCTGCGTCTTCAAGGGCTCTTTGGGCAGCAATCGTCCCAATGTCAGAAGTATTCATTTCATCTTTGGCATAACGCCTCGATTCAATGCCCGTTATTTCAAGAAATTTCTCTATGACAATATCGTTTCCGTATGGCAACGCTTTCTTTTGAGCATCATAAAATGTATTGTCTAAAAACGAAGAATTGTCCTTTACAACAGAAGGGATATAACTACCTGTCCCGCTTATATATGAGGTGATTTTCATGCATTAGTTTTAAAAATGAACTTGCAAAACTAAAATATTAGACCAAATCTGGTATATTAGCGTTCAACAAATCGAATCGGATTTTAATTATTTAAAGCTCAATTCTAACGCAAGTATTTTAAAATGAACTCGTCTATTTTCCAGTATAAAAATTGAAACTTTATGAGTTTATAAAAACAATAGGATTAACAATGAATAAAACAATCATATCCATCCTGCTAATCACACTTTTTATTGGAATCCTATCTTGTGAAAAGAACGAAACGGTACCTGATGTAAAACTGAAAGCAGGAAATAAAGCACCTGATTTTACCCTGCCGGATGTAAACGGCAATCATGTTTCACTGGCTGATTATGAAGGACAACTGGTATTGATTGAATTCTGGGCTTCATGGTGTTCGTATTGCCAGGCTGAAAACCCGGTGTTGGTTATGTTGCACAACGCATATAAAAACAAAGGTTTTGAAATAATTGGTGTTTCTCTTGATACCCAAAAGAATGAATGGATTGAAGGTATCGCCCAGCAAAACCTGACATATATTCATGTAAGTGATTTAAAAGGATTCGATTCACCTGTTGCAAATATGTATTCGGTCAATGGTATCCCGCACATGTGTCTGATAGACGAAAATGGGGTTATCATACTTATTACCAATAGTGCCTTTGATGTAGCAACCAAGGTTGAGCAACATTATTAGTAGTTAGTTACTTTGGTCCGGTTTTAAAAGGAAGCTTTCTTATTTTTGTGAATGATGAGTGGCACAGATAATTTGTATTTAGCACCTTTCCAGGGAATAACAGGAGCAGTTTTCAGAGAGGTGTATACCCGATACTTTGTTGGAGTTGACAAGCTTTTTACACCTTTTTTTACCGGGATTTATAAAAAGAAAAACCTCACCACCCGTTCGGATGAATTAGATAAAATTCATCATAACAAAATCCCATTGGTGCCGCAAATTCTTAGCAAAGATGCGGATGAGATAATGCGTTTTGGGGAATTTTGCTCCGAAAAAGGATTTACTGAGATTAATTGGAACCTGGGTTGTCCTTACCCGAGAGTAGCCAATAAAAAAAGAGGCTCGGGTATGTTACCGCATCCTAAAATGGTGGCTGAAATACTTTCCCGGGTTCAGGGACATTTGCCGGTTCAACTTTCAGTAAAATGCCGTTTGGGCTATCATACCCCGGATGAAATATTCAAGCTGATACCTGTTTTCAACCAGTTTGATATT
>PKSW01000262.1 GCA_002869465.1 Marinilabiliales bacterium | reverse complement strand
TTTGAAAGGGAATATGAACCCCAGCCGGGTGTACTTCTTAATGCCGCACCTGACGAGATACCCACCACCTGTTTTACTTTGATGTCCATGGCAAAGATCAGGTCGAGCAGCACTTTATTGGCCCAAACATTGATTTCCATCACCTCTTTCATCTCCTTTTGGCTCACCTCTTTCATCAGTTTAATTTCACCCAATACGCCTGAATTTAAAACTACCAGTTCGAAGTAGTCATTATTTGTGAGGAAAACAGGCAATTTTTCCTCTACACTTTTGGTATCTGTCAAATCAAGGTTCAGATGCTGATAATTGACCATTTCTTTCAAGTCTTTAGGTTCTCTTCTGCTGACACCAAACACCTGATCTCCCCGTTCGAGAAAAGTTTTCGCCAGCCCGTATCCTATTCCTGAACTGGTTCCGGTGATAAGAATTTGCATCATACTTACACCACTTCTTCCACTTTATCCTTGATAAACAATACGCTCAAACCGCCCAGTATCATCAAAACACCTGCCATCAATATAGACATCAAGGGGTTGCCATCAAATACATACTTTAAGATGAGACCACCGAAAATACCATTCACTATCTGAGGGATGGTAATGGACATGTTGAACAAGCCCATAAAAATACCCATTTGTTTGGGGGGTATGGAATTCGCCAGCATGGCATAAGGCACTGCCAGTATACTTGCCCAGGCGATTCCAATGCCTATCATAGGTAAGATTAGCATGACCGGATCCTGAATCAGGGCGAATGATAAAAACGACAGCCCACCCAGTGTTAATGCTGCCAGGTGTGTTAAACGCCGTGTAATGAATTTAGCCACGTAAGGCAACATAAGGGCTACAATAGCCGAGACCCCGTTGTAAATACCAAATAATATACCCACCCAGTTTCCGGCATCCTGGTAGGCTGCCGAATTGGGGTCACTGGTTCCGTAAAAATGCTCGGCCACTGCCGGAGTAGTGTATACCCACATCGAAAAAAGGGCAAACCATGAAAAGAATTGTACCAGCAGCAATTGCCACATTTTCTTGGGAATCTTGATGCCTTTAGTTTTTTCTTCCTCTTTTTCTTCGTCTTCGTAAAATTCAGGGGGATATTCTTTGGTGGAGGCTATGGTCCAAATGATGGTGGCGATAAGAACAGCTGCACCAAAATAAAAAGAGTATACCACATTGGGAGGCACCAAACCTTCCCCGGAAGCTTCTTTGGGTATTCCCATCCAATTACCCAATATATAGGGTAACCATGAGCCCACTACGGCACCTATTCCAATTAATACGGTTTGCACTGAAAAGCCAAGGGTATGTTGCTCATCGGGAAGTTTGTCGGCAACCAGCGCCCGGAAAGGCTCCATGGAAATATTGAATGATGCATCCATGATCATTAAAAGGCCGCCCCCAATAAACATAGGCGCGATAAAATTTGCCAGGTGGGGCGCATTGGGCATCATAATCAGTGCCGCGCTGGCAAGCATGGCCCCCGCCAGGAAGTAAGGCCTTCTCCTGCCCAACCGATTCCAGGTTTTATCACTAAAATATCCAATAATTGGCTGAACGATCATTCCGGTAATCGGAGCTACCAGCCAAAACCAGGATAAGTGGTGCAGATCAGCACCAAAAGTTAAAAGTATTCTTGAAGCATTGGCGTTTTGCAAGGCAAATCCAAATTGGATGCCGAGGAAGCCTACACTCATATTCCAGATTTGCCAAAAACTTAAGCGTGGTTTACTTTTCATACGATCTGTTTATGTAAGAATGCCGAAATTAATGCATTTCAATTAATATTCAATCAAACTTTTTATGTAAATGATCCACTTTTAGAAATCACATCTAATCTGCTTCAAATCAATTTGTAATGTTTAAAACAAACGATTGCAGAAAGTGTCACTCTTTATTTTTTGTATCTATGATGATCGTTACAGGACCATCATTTACCAGGGCCACTTCCATCATGGCTCCAAATTCTCCGGTTCCGACAGATTTTCCCAATAGTTTTTCAAGTTCTTTAACAAAATGCTCATACAACGGAATGGCCACATCTGGTTTTGCTGCTTTGATGTAGGATGGCCGGTTTCCCTTTCTGGTGGATGCGTGCAAAGTAAACTGGCTGACAACTATAATTTCTCCCAGGATATCCTTTATCGACAAATTCATCACACCATTTTCATCATCGAACACCCTTAAATTAATTATTTTAGTGCTGAGCCATGCAATATCTTCATGTGTATCTGAATCAACAATTCCTAGTAAGATTAAGAACCCCTGTCCGATGGCTGATTTTTTCTTTTTATCAATACTCACTGAAGCTTCTGAAACGCGCTGGATAACTGCCTTCATTTCGTGGTTTTTAAGAACTGCAATTTATTAATTTTGCAGGAAAGAATAGCACTATGACCCGATTAAGTGTTAATATCAATAAAATAGCCACTCTGCGGAATGCCCGTGGAGGTCACCTTCCCGATTTACAAAAAGCAGCTATCGATTGTGAACGATTTGGTGCCCAGGGAATCACGGTGCATCCCCGCCCCGATGAACGTCATATTACCCGCAAAGATGTGGAACTAATCCGGCCATTAATAACTACTGAATTCAACATTGAAGGTAACCCGACATCCGAATTTATCGCCTTGGTTTTAAAACACAAACCCGACCAGGTGACCCTCGTGCCGGATGATCCGAACCAGCTTACTTCAGACCATGGATGGGATACGGTTCAACATAAGTCATTTTTGCAGGACGTAATCGGGCAATTTAAAGAAGCCGGTATCCGCACATCTATTTTTGTGGATGCGAACGTAAAAATGGTGGAACATGCTAAGGAAACAGGCACAGATCGAGTTGAGTTATATACAGAAAGCTTTGCCAAAGACTTTGAGAAAGACCGTGATGCTGCCATCCTGCCATTTATTGAAGCTGCTATAGCAGCCAACGAATTGGGTGTTGGTTTAAATGCGGGCCATGATTTGAATTTAAAAAACCTGAAACTCTTTGCTCAAAGAATCCCAGGTCTTCTTGAAGTATCTATCGGTCATGCATTAATCTGCGACGCCCTGTATCTTGGATTGGATAATGCCATTAAAATGTACCTTAGAGAACTTCGAGTTAATAATTAAAACTCAACAATTATTTCTCTTGCACTCTTTCCAGGTTCTGTCTATATATTTTCAAATTGGGATGTTGTTTCTGCTTTGCAATCTCAACTGATTTCGAATAGCTGGCTTCAGCTTTATCCAATTGTCCATTTCTTTCATAAGCCTCTCCTAAGCTGTCATAAACATTTGCTGAATTTGGAAAGCGCTTTACATTCTCCTGAAATACAGAAATCGCATTATCCAAATCTTTATTATTAAGATAGTTATAACCCAATAGGTTAATTGTATATTCCGGTGTTATAATTTCATAGCTAAATTTCTTTGATAGGTTTTTATAATGTTTGTCAATGGCTGCTAATCCTTCCTGATAAATATCATTATCCGGCTTCCAACCATCGTAAATAAATAGCAAGCCATTATAGATACTCAAATGTGGTCCTGAACCGTGATCGTCATCCAACATTTTTACATACTTAAACTCCAGGCCTTTCGGTGATTTTTCTTTAACAAATTTTGCAAACTGATCAAGAGCCTCAAAATAATTTGGTTCATTTCCAACGGTCATGTAATATTGGGTTCCTTCAGGATATTTTGATTTTAATTTATCTCTTGTTTCCCTCACCATCAAATTAAAATCATACATCAGGTAAGGACTGATGGAAATGTAGCTGTTGAATAATTCAGGATGATTTAGCAGGGAATATGTTGCAAATGTGCCCCCTAAAGAATGTCCCATTAAGATGTTGTATGATTGCACTCGATAATTTCTTTCCATAAAAGGAAATAATTCATTAGCAATGAATTCACTAAATTTTTCAGCACCACCCGATGAATTTCTTTGTGGTAGTTGTGTGGGTGTAAAATCTCTGTTTCGATCTACATTTGTTATGCCCACAACGATCATTTCAGGTATTAAACCATTGGAAGATAGAAATTGAACAATGCCCGAAGCGTGATGAAAATGAGTGCCACCATCTAGCAGGTATAATACCGGGTATTTTGCATTAGACATATAGTACGTTGCCGGGACATAAACCAAAATGGTTCTTTCCTCGTTCAGAATGTTCGACTTGAAAGTTACTTTTTCACCGATGCAGTAATCTTTTTCTCCGGCTTTCAATAACATACAGCTGCTTATTAGCACGGAAGCCATTAAAATCATTTTTTTCATGTAGCGATTCTTTGTTGATTAATAATATTATTACTTCTCTGTTCTATTCAATTTATCCTCGATCGCTTTGAGGCGATCTTTTATTTCTTTAAATCGTTTCTTCGACTCAATTCCTTGCAGCACAATCTGAAACAATATCGGTACAAGTATGATGACTATAATTATAATACCAGTACCAGTCATAATAAACTCATTAATCAATTATTAAAAACTGTAAATATTTTTATTTTTAAAAATCATTTGATTCTATTTTGTCTGAAAAATGGAAACCGCACTTTGTGCAATATTTAGTGGTAAATACATCACCCAATATCCCATTGCAAACAGGACATCTCCATACAAGCCCGATNACAAGTCTTGGAACACCATAGTAGTCCATTAATGGGAGTGCGACAAATCCAACGATTAGTAAAAAACCCAGTGCAAAAACAAAGAGACCAACACGACGTTTACGGCGCTTTTGAAATTCCACTCTGATCTTTTCTATATCTTCTTTGGTATATTCCATAGCAATGTCAATCTTCGATTTTTTCAATGATCAATAAAAAATCGATTTTACGCGACACCCCGTAAATTTGAGCTAGGCTGATATTTTTGTTGTTAGGAATGACTGCTACAACTTCTCCTTCGAGCCTGTTTAGAAAATCTTCTAACTTCCATTGGTCATCATCCATATGAATTTCAAATTTGTGCACTTTGTATTTCATTTGTATTTAGTTTAATATAATCCTATTTTACTTTTACCAGCAATAATTTGAAATGCTGTCTGCATATATATATCTTTTCCTTTAAGGAACTCTTTATATGATTCATTAATATAGTAGTCGGGTTGTATTGGTTTTGATTTATCCATCCCCTCAACTGCTGCAGCATATGAGCTGGTTGCGAAATATAACTGAATGCCAGAATTTTTTAATTTTCTGATTCCATTATTTCCTGCGTTGCATGTATAAGTTCCGCCACTTTCAGTACCAACAATAACTCCAATTTTTTGGTATTTTATCAATGAACAAAAATGAGCATTGGTGGAGAAGCAACGACCGTCCATTAGAGTTATTAAGTTACCATTAAAATGATTATCCGGTATTTCCAATGGCTCAGCTAGTTCAGCATATTTCCCGTAAGGTTTAGAAAAGTAAGGAACTGATTCTTTTTGCAAATATGCAAATAAAGGTGCAGCACAAAATGGATCCCCCCCATCATTGCTACGAACATCCAATATTAGGTTCTCAATTCCTAATCGTTTAATTTCAGTAAAGCAACTATCAATATAGCCTCTGAAATAGGGAACTCTATCATAATAGTTAAAAGTGGCTACAGTAAGAATAGCCGTATTTTTTTCTTCTAATATTTCAAAATCGAGATCAGGATGGTTGAAATTGCTGAAAACAACAGCACGAACCGATGCATTGGTTGCGGGCTGAAGTTCGGTTTTATCGCTTGTCTTTCTGCTAGGCAATGCATAAGTAATTGAGTACTTTTCTGGAAATCCAAATCGTCTGGCATATATTAATGAGAATCTTCGCGCTATCTGAGAATTAATAAAATTGATATTAAAGGCATCAGCCGAATAATTTGCTCTCATTTCATTAAAAATATCCTCTACCTTCCTTCCGTTAATCTCCAAAATTATGCTGCCATAAGGAATTTGCAAGCTATCATTATATGAACCAATAATAACTGCATAGTCATCAATCAACTTAAATTGAAGCGGAAAAAGATTTAGCGGATCTATTTCCCAATAACCTCCCGGCATCCATACAGCAGTATGTCCACATCCTATTTTAGCTGTTATCGGCGTAAATATTTTATAAAACTCATGGGGCTCCATGGGTCTGTTGATGCTATCAAATTGTTTTTTAAATAAAAAAACAAACTCCTCTTTAGATGTATAATCATATAAGCAACAATGCTCATTTTGCAGAATTTCCTTAAATTCAATAAAGTCTTCTTGCATTTCCTTAATACTAAAAATGACTTTTTTTCCAGCTAATGCCAAATAATATTTATCAAAATCAAAATTAGACTCTTCAAGAATTTGGTTATTGCCATTTAATTTTAATAACCTATTACCATAGTCAGGATTATCTGGATTCGGGTTCTTTTCCCAGAGCATTCTACCGTCACTTTTCTGTATAACATATTTAAATTGGTGAAGTTCATCTGGTTCTCCATCTATCTTAAACTCACAATCAAATAATCCATCTGAATCTGCATCAGTTAATCCATAACCTGATCCATTCCAATTGTTAAAACTACCCAACACATAAAGGGAATCTCCTTCTTCCAATACAAATATTCCTTCATTTATAAGTTCATTCATATTGACACGAAAATGGACAATGTTTTGGGCAACTGATATCGGTACGTTTTCCGTAATCAATATTGAAACAACTAGTAATTTAGTCCAGAATGATAAATTGACAAGGCGTTTTTTTCGCGATTCTGATGTGTTGGCAGAGACCATTGCTACAGCAGATTAAAAGTTTTTAGTTAAGGTTTTTAAAAATTTCGTCTGAATTTCGGTTACAAGACACTAATTTACGATAATAACTTCCTGAATACAAGCCTGTTTCTTTATTTTCCTTAAAAGTGCATACTTTATACAATGTCTCATAATCAATAAGTACGACTCCATAGTTATACTTGATTTGATCCACATTCTTAGTAGTACTGCTATTCCTATAAACTTCATCTGATTGTAAATGATTTTGTTGTATTTCAGTATTTTGTTTCCCTTTATTAAATGAATACATATAATTATTAAACCCGCCATCAATCTGAATTGGCTGCGCCATCACAATTTGAGCCTGGGAACTTAAGCAAGTCCCCAGGATCAGAGCAATTATTAATGGTGCGATTCCAATTACTTTTTTCATGGTTCTTTCAAATGGATGTGCTAAAATCACTTTAGAAAAAATAAAAACAAAATCATTTATATGAGTTGTGATATTGACTATACGAATCAGGATGTTCGATCGATAAATTTAGTTGATGGATAGAATCAGTCGGTTTATCTATTCATTTTCTCAATTGATCTAAATACTTTTATTTTACTGGACTTTAACCTAATTATTGACGTATTTTGTATGCATTAAATCAATAAATGAATGAGTATTGCTTCTAATAATTTACAATTTAAAGGTAGTCGGTTGTTATCTCATATCTTATTCTGGATAGCCTACATTTTATTCTTTTTCTTTCAGTCGGCTTTGTTTAAAGAGCATCCGGCTTACCTTGCAAACCTGGGAAGTTTAACCTTAACTGCCACTGTCGATATAGCAGCTACTTATTTTACAGTTTATTTCTTATTGCCAAGATATTTATTCACCAAAAAGTATTTTCAGTTTTCTATTATCTTTCTCTTATCGGCTAGCGCCGCCATTATTCTACAGCGTGTTTTGCTTTATTATATTTCTTACCCGTTATTTTACGCAGATCATATGGACAAAGCGGGTAGCTTCTGGCAAATCAATCCATTTTATACATTTTTCAATATTTATACGGTTGTTGGATTATTCGCATCCATTAAATTGTTGAAATACTGGTATCAAAATCAGCAGCTAAAAGTGGAGCTGGAAGATAAAAATAAAACCAGTGAATTAGCCCTTTTACGTTCACAATTAAATCCGCATTTTTTATTTAACACACTTAATAATATTGATTCACTGATCATCACCAATCCGGATAAAGCATCGGATGCCATCATAAAGTTATCTGATATTATGCGTTTTATGCTGTATGATACGACTACGGATGAAGTGCCGCTTACCAAAGAAGTGAATTATTTGAAAAGCTACATTTCATTGCAGCAGATGCGACTTAAAGATCCTGATTTTGTTAAAGTCACTATAGATGGGAATTGCCATGGAAAAACCATAGCTCCCATGCTGTTCATTCCGTTTGTTGAAAATGCCTTTAAACACGGACAAAAAAATGTTCCCTCACCCGGCATTGAAGTGAACTTGACCTGTTTAATAGATTCAATTAACTTTGAAGTAATCAATTACGTGAATGATTCCAAGGAAATGAATAAAGACGATACATCGGGAATCGGGCTGAGCAATACAAAAAGAAGGCTTGAATTGTTGTATCCTGATAGGCATGAATTGGATATTACAAAAGAGAATGGAAATTACAAATCGATTTTGAGAATCTATACGACCTAAAATGAAGATCAATTGTATTGCCATTGATGATGAACCGCTGGCCCTTAATAAAATAAGGGAATACATCAAACGTATTGGTTATCTGAACCTTCTGTCGACTTTCGATAATGCAGTTGATGCGCTTGAATTCATGAAAGACAATAAAGTCGATCTGATTTTTCTGGATATACAGATGGAAGAACTAACCGGCATACAAATGCTTGAAGCATTGCAGGTAAAACCCAAAGTAGTGCTCACTACCGCCTATGATGAATATGCTTTAAAAGGATATGAACTGGATGTTTGCGATTACCTACTCAAACCTATTTCATTTCAGCGTTTTTTGCAGGCATGCGAAAAAGCTTACAAGCAGATTGATCCAGAAGTCCAGGTTAAAAAAAATCACGATGAAAATTCAGACAAAGGGAATAGCCTGAATTATTTCTTCGTCAAAAACGGAAGTAAAACCCAGAAAATTAATTTTAAAGACATCCTGTTTGTGGAAGGCATGAAGGATTATTTGCGAATTTGGACTGCACATGAAAAAGTGATGACATTACTCAGTTTTAAAAAACTGGAAGAAATTTTACCTTCTGATAAATTTATTCGCATTCATAAATCTTACCTAATTTCCATTGATAAAATAGAAAGTATTGAACGCAACCGGATTAAAAT
>PKSW01000469.1 GCA_002869465.1 Marinilabiliales bacterium | reverse complement strand
TGCAGTGGTGATATTTGTCAGATCTAAGATAGAAGCTGTCGCTCCGCCGATGTCTGTGCCGTTATACTGCCACTGGTAAGTGCTCGCGCCCGTGGCCGTTAAGCTGAAGCTCGTATTGTCACCTTCACAAACGGTCGAACTCGATGGTTGACTCGTGATTACTGGTGCCGACGTAATGGTCAATATCATTTCATCAGAAACATCACCTGGTTGCCCGGTTAATGATAAAGTAACTATACTACTTGATATATCTGTGGTGCCAGGGGTATAAACCGGATTCAAAGCTGTATCATCATCAAAGCTGCCATCACCACTCGTAGTCCAGGAAAGAGACGTATAACTTGATGCTGTTGCATCCGAAATTGCATATGTATCTCCTTCACAAATAGTTGCATCAGCGCCAGCGAAAACGGTTACAGTTACACCAGTTTTAGATGCCTGAACCGTATTTCCATATGCTCCCTGATTAATTCTGTTTCCGCTTACAGGTTCGTTTGAAGAAGCATCTGCCGGGTTCCCAGCATCTATTGCTGGGGAGTTACTTGCATCATTTGTCCATGTGCCTCCAGAAGCTGTCAAAGGCGGCCATTCGCCCCCGTGATAGGAACCGTTTGTTGAGAAAATATGATAATCACTTCCGCTCACAAATAGCGGATTTGTAATTAAATCGCTGGCTCCCAAAGGTCCCGTATTTCCAACAGTTCCATTATAATCAAACAGATTTGTATTGGTTGTATAATAGGTGTTGTAATTTGAATTCACCGTAATCCCTGATTCAGTGATTAAGGCATAATAAGCGTTGTTGCCTGCTTTCGCATTAAAAATATTGTTTTGTATAGATGATCCTGTGCCGGATTCGACACAAAGACCGGCTCCGGTATTTGTTGCTGTACCCGCTTCATCCCCTGTAACTGTTATATCGTCTACAAACCAATATTCATTTAGGTTACAAGTGGCAGTGAACCTGATAAACAATGTTGATTTTGTACACCCCGATGTGCTGATGCCCGATGCTGAACAACTGGCATACGTGTTATAGTCATTAAAAATATAAAATAATTGTACCCATGTGCTATTATCAAAACTATAATAACCTCTTATTAAATCAGTGTTATCCATGTTAGCAGCTAATGATCTAACATATGCTGAAATTGACAGGTTATCATAACCGCTGATATCAATAGATGAATAAGTTAGTTGGCCTGATGAAGAATTTGTCATACCTGCCATGTGAGTCGGTGAATGTGCATAATTAGCGTCATTATAAATTCCCCAGCCTCCAGTTGTAGTCCAGCCAGTATAATCGCCCGATTCAAAATCATAACTGTAAAGTGCTACTCCGGTTGCAGGAATATAAGTACCACCGTTATCATCGGTGGTATTGTTCTTCACTAGGACATTGTTGGAATTGTTCAAATGAATTCCATATTTATAATTACCATAGCACAGGTTGTTCGTAATTACAAATGGAGTTCCGTTTTGAACTCTTATCCCAGAACCTCCAGTAGCGCCATAACATCTATTAAATTTAATTGTTACATTATCTCCTTGTGCGTAGATGTTGTCAAATGTTGCATTATAAATTGTAAACCCATTAAGCTCCACGTTATCAACGGTGCTCAAATTAAAGCCATATGACTGACTTCCTGCATTCACAACAGGGGAAGCCCCTGTAGCGGGTATTATTACCAATTTATTTGTCGCTGTGGGATTTAAGTTCGAATTTAATGTAACACTCTCGTTATAAGTGCCATTTGACACTTCAATGGTCTTTGTTCCGGGTAAATCGCCAGAATTAAATCCCGTACTCCCATACCAGGCAGCCAAACCGTCAACCGCACCATCAATGGTTTGATGGATATCTGTATTTGAGCCTGTACTTGCATCTACAGGAATTGTATTTCTCTTGCTTACAGTTACAGACCAGGTGTCGTTGCCTGCTGCATTCGTTACTGTTAAAGTTCCATTTGAGTAATTCGCTGCCGGAAAGTCGATTACAGCAGTTGAACCGTTATTCGAAACAATACTTCCTGAAATACCGTCTAAAACAAATATACTTCCTCCAAGGTCCGATCCAGTAATTGTTAATTGCTTACCCCTATCCTCATATAAGCTTGATGGACTTACGTTAGAGATTGATGGTGGTGTGGTTGCAGCTGTAAAAAGATCGGATTCCCAGAGCCCTCTTCCAAATGTTGCAGCACGAAGCCTGCTATTCGTTGGTGTTGTATTATCATAGTATATTTCCAATTCAGTTACTACCACATTTGGCAATCCATTATTGAAGGAGAACCAATCTCCTGATCCGACCTTCGCATAAACACCCAGATCAGTACCAGCATATAATTCCGTTTCAGTTGTATTCAATTTATTTTGAATAACACACATAACTGGAATATTTGGTAAGCCTGATGATATATTGGTCCATGTTGAACCACCATTTGTTGTTTCATAAACCCCATAAGAATTGTATTCACCCATGGATACCCAAACTGTGTTTGGATCATCTGCTTTTACGGAGACATATGTTATGTAAGAAGATCCTACAGGTAAGGTACCTGTTATATTTGTCCATGTTGTACCACCTATTACAGTTTTATAAAGAATATCTCGTCCAGCAGCATAAATATAATTTGAATTTGATGGTGCTACTGCGAGAGACCTGAAATAATCTGAATCATTTATTGTGCTTATTTTAGTCCAGCTTGTACCCTGATTGGCTGATTTCCAAATATCGCTGTATCCGGCAAATAAAGTAAGATGATTATTAGGATCAATCACAAAAGGTGTAACCCACGCGCCATCTCCTGCAGAACCAGGTGTAACTTCAGTTTCTGTGCCACTCCAATGTGCTGTTGTGCGCATAATAGTTCCACGAGGATAAGTTCCATATTGGTCGTTTATATCCTGATAATCAATCAGACACTCCATTCCATCACCACCTTGTACATCATACCATGTCCCAGTCCATAAAAGTTTAGACCCATTATCCTGCAAACCTGTCATAACTTCATTTGGAGTTGTTTGAGCCACACTCAAACGATAAATTTGGCTTGTTATCATTCCATTGGATATATCGCTCCAGGTGCTGCCCCCATTAGTAGTTTTATACAATCCTCCATCATTACACTCATACAATGTTGATCCAAAAAAAACAAGATCATGTTTATCAGCGTGCGCAACCGGAGATCCACAAGAGTTATACGTTCCACTACTAGTCCACATATTATTATTCGACCAAGAAGTTCCTCCAGTAGTTGATTTCCATGTGTTTACACCCCCAACATAAACTGTATTTGCATTGCTTGGATCTGCGGCTATACATAAATCATATCCTCCCTGACCAGTGGCATCTGTTCCAAGACAATACCATCCCAACATATTCGTTCCACTTCCAAAAACCTGACTAAAAGATGCGCCTGTATTGGTTGACTTTTGAATGCTACTTAATCCCCCATTTTGCTTTGCTACTACTGCATATACAAATGCGCTATTTGCTGGCGTAACTGCAATATCTATTCTATAATCAGTTGTTGCCATTGTCGCAACCGATGACCATGAAGAACCTCCATTTGAAGTCTTATAAATTACAGGGCTATTATAATAAGTTTTAGTAGAAGAATATAGAATAGAACTATTTGTTGGATGCATTTCCATATCAATAAAATTACTTCCAGAAGCCTGCTGAGTCCAGTTTATACCTGCATTTGTTGTTTTATAAATTCCAACAGAAGTAGCTGCGTATATTATATTGCTGTCATTGGGATCGATAATAAGCTTATTGATGGTTCTTTTTTGGCTTGTGGAATAAGTAAGTCCTGTAGGAAGCCATGTCGCTCCGCCATCAACAGATTTTAACACCCCAACACTATTGTTATCATTAGATTGATCGCCGTTAAGTGACCACATACTTCCCCCGTCCCTATCGCCAGTACCGATATAAATAATATCAGCACCACCTGTAGGTACTACAACAATTGCACTTACACCTAAAACAGCATTATTATCGGTTAAAACGGTCCATGAAGAACCCCCATCGGTTGATTTCCATAAACCTCCTGAAGGTGATCCAGCATAAAGATCACCTGTAACTGGCTGTTCAACAACGCAATTTATTCTTCCTATTCCAGCATAACCACCGCTGGAACTACTTGGACCTAAGCTTGTCCAATTTCCATCTAAACTTCGGCTTCCTGCGCCTCCTTGCTGCTCATAAATATCCGCAGCACTAACAATTGGAAACTCCCCAGTAATTGGATCAATCCTATTTTCCCAAAACCATTCCCATCTTTTAAATTGTTTCCACCCACCAGCTTTCTTCTTCACTCCATTCTCAACATAATATCCATTATTATCCACATTATAAGGAGCCCAATACTCATTGAATTCTCTTTGGATTTTAAAAAACCCATTGTCCATATGTTGTGGGGGGTGATTAATTTTACCTTGAGACTGGACTTGTTTTACCTTTTGAGTTACAGGCTTAACAATATTTTGCGCCAGACCTGTCAAGCTGATCGAGATCAGCATGTTAAATAAAATAATGAAAGTTCCGGAGGCTTGGAGAAACCTTTTCATGCTTATTTGTTTTTCAGTTGTAATTAAAATGATCAATCCTATCCCCAAAGTTTCTTGTTTTTATACATAGAAACTTCGAAGACAGGTATTGTACTTGTTATATTTTTCAATTTTATGATTTCATAATTATTTCAATTTGATCAGCCTTTTAGCATGGTAATAGTTATCCGTTACAACTCTTATGAAATAGATACCCTGATCTAAACCAACTAACGTAAATTTTCCGCCAGCAGATCCATTATAGGTTTTTAATTGTTCCTTTTTAACAATTTCACCCACCATATTTATCAAATATATTTCTACGAATTCATTTTGCAAATGATCAATTGTGAATTTAACATATTCATTCGCAGGATTTGGCATGATGTTGAAACTTACTTGTTCTTCATACGCAGGTACTGATGTGCATGTTTCTATGGTTAACACCATAAAATCTGCATATTCAACTGTACAAGGAGCCGCGCTAAATCCTGTTAAACTTAAATTAACAAGTCCATAAAAAATATCATTTGGTCCCGGTGTATAAACGGGATCAATTATGGTTGGATTGTCAAATGATCCATCACCATTAGATGTCCAAATAAATGTTGCTGTATTTTCGATACTTCCTTCTAGTTTATAGGTTTCATCATCACAGATATTGGCATCAGGTCCGGCATTTGCATAAGCCATTGCTGATATTTGAGCGTGTACCTCATCACTGGTTGAATTACATGTTAATGAATTTGCAGTCAGAATAAGATCAACAGATCCAACATTTATGTCATTATATCCCGGATAATAGATTGGGTTAGTAATGTTTGGATCATCAAATGCACCATCACCATTCGTACTCCATACTACAGATGAATAATTTATGGCGTAACCATCCAATTGTAATAAATCACTTTCGCATATAATTTGATCTTCTCCAGCATATGTTTCCGGTTCGCCGTATATTGTTAAAGTCATAGAAGAAGAAGCTTCTCCGCAATCTCCTCCTGCATTTGAAGAAACAAATAGTGTCATGATCACGTCCCCTATTTCATTCACTCCAGGTGTATAGGTTGGAGTTAAGGTAGTTCCTCCTGACAAAGTACCTATACCGCTTGTTGTCCAATATAATGAACTGTAATTACTAGCTGATGCTCCACTAATGGTATAGGAAATGCCTTCACACATTCCCCCGTTAGGTCCGGCATAGGCAGTAGCCCCAGGTACAATATTTAATATTCGTGTTGAAGATGCTGTACCGCATTCACCATTGACACCTGAACTGACGGTCATTGTGAACACTATTTCACCTGTTTCTTCTATATCAGGCGTATAGGAAGGATTTAGAGTTGTTTCGTCTGACAATAAACCATTTCCATTTGTTGTCCATAGTATTGAGGAATATTCACTTGCAATTGCATCAGTTAGATAATAAATTTCACCCTGGCATGATTCATCATCTGGGCCAGCATCGGCAAATGCCACAGGATAAATCAGGACAGTTTTTGAAGAAGTTGCCGTACCACATGATCCTCCTCCAGATTGAACCGTCATTGTTAAAATTATTTCCCCAATTTCGTCAGTAGCCGGAGTATAGGATGGCGTTATTGTAGTTTCATCAGTTAATATTCCTATTCCATTGGTTGTCCACAAAATACTACTGTTTATACTTGCAGTTGCATCTGAAACTATGTACGTGCTTTCTTGACAGGTTGTTCCATCCATTCCCGCGAATGCGGTTGCTCCAGGTACTATATCCACTGTCATTGAAGAAGATTCAGTTCCACACATTCCATTGTTTTCTGATGTAACAGTCAGTGTAAATAGAATCTCACCTATTTCATTATCTTCAGGTATGTAAGTAGGATTAATGGTTGTTTCGTCAATCAACATTCCATATCCATTTGTAGTCCATAGAATCGTACTATTTTGACTTGCAGATGCTCCGCTAATCAGTATA
>PKSW01000121.1 GCA_002869465.1 Marinilabiliales bacterium | reverse complement strand
GCTTTGTTCATCAAGTTGTTTGGTTTTTCTTTATACAGTTTAAAAGCTGTAAGCCTGCTGTATTTCATCATTTTCCTGCTATTATTTTATTTTTATACTCTTAAGTGGAAAAAGCTATTCAATAAAACCGATCTCTGGTTTTCGATAATCGTCATATTTTCATTTCCGTGGATATTTAAATATGCCTTTTTATACAGGCCTGAAGTCATGATGATGACTCTTGGCTTTGTTGGCTTTATATTGCTTGAAAAATATCTGGAGACCTCAAAAAATAACTATGGTTATCTTATGCTTTCAGGGGTATTTTTTGGATTGACATTGGCAACCCATCTGAACGGAATCATATTAGTAACAGCGGGGTTCCTTCTCCTGATCATGAACAGAAGATACGGCGCAGTGATTTTTTATGGGATCGGCGCCTTGCTTTCATTCTCAATATATTTTTATGATTTAACAGACGCAGCATCATTTGCACTCTGGAAATATCAGTTTTTCGAATCCCCTTCACTTGACAGTATACAGGCCAGTTCCTTATGGTTTAAACCAATCATAAACCTGCTGAATGAACATATGCGCTATTTTCATAATTTTCAAATTATCGTATTCAGTATTTTTTTGATTTCAACACTGATTTCCGGATATCCTTTTCTGGCTAAAAACAATACAAAATTGTTGCAATTTGCCATTCTTGTTGCTGTTCTGACAGGAGTGATTGCCATGCATAAATCAAGACAATATTTTCTCTTGAATTTTCCATACCTGGTGCTGCTGATCGTATTAACATATAAGGCTATTTTCGAAGGAAAAATTAGGATCTTTAAATTTGGTAGCCCTAAACAAATAAAGGGATTGCTTTTTGTGTTATTCATTATATATGTCGGATCGTCAAGTTATTTCAATATAAACCTGGCTATCCGGAAGTTTACACCTGATCAAAACCGCGAATTGGCTCTTAAATATGCGAAAGCGGATAAATCGCAAATGAAAATAGTAGCACCTATGACATTCATTTTCAACGAAATAAATAATTTTAAACAAATACAGGGTGACTTATGCTATATTGAACTTCAAAAACTGGATTCAACTGTATATGGAGAGGGTTTTTTAAAATCTGCAAACGAATTCGATAGAGACCTAATAATGATTGGATCATATTACCAGGAAATGCTGGGAATATCGACCTATAAGGCAGGAGATGAATTTGACCATTATTATGTACTAGACAAAACCAATGATTTAATCGTATTTAAACGAAAAGCAGAGAATGAATAGAAATAATGGTTGCGATAAAAGGATGCAAATGAAAGGATCGGATTTGGTTAAATATTATACTTTTACGCCATATTTTTTAAATTATGAATATTATCATAGCTGGGGATGGAGAAGCAGGATTTTACCTGGCAGAAGCATTGGTTGATTCAAATCACGATATTACGGTGGTTGATCCGCACGATGAACTGCTCAAGATGATCGAATCACATACTGACCTGATGACCATTGTTGGAGATTCCAATTCGGTTTCCGTTCTGAAAAGGGCTAATGTAAATAAAGCCGACCTTGTTATTTCTGTATTGCATGATGAAACCATCAATATTCTGACGGCCATTCTTGCCAAAAAACTGGGAGCCAAAAAAGCCATTGCGCGGGTAGCTACCCTGGAAAATGTAAGTGTTGAAAACAGGAAAATCTATGAAGAACTCGGTATTGATTATCTTATCTCACCTGAAGATATTGCAGGGCTTGAGGTAATTAAACTGCTCGAACAACCCGAGGCTACTGAAATATTTGATTTTTCAGATGGCAAACTATCGGTATTTCTGATTAAGATAGAAGAAGATGCTCCCGTGATTGGTAAATCATTAAGAATGATTGCCGAGGAGAGGGGGTCGCTGGGATTCAGGGCTGTAGCCATACACAGGGAAACGGATACCTTCTTACCTGAGGCTGATACTGTTTTTGAACCTAACGACCTGGTATATGTAATTACCAAACGAGATGCAAAAGATGAATTATTAATGCTGGGCGGTAAAAAGAAGGTTGAAATCAGTAATATCATGATCGTTGGCGGCGGACGGGTAGGGAAGGTAATTGCCCGGAGGGTGGAAAACAGCCTGAACGTAAAACTTATCGAAATTGACCGGGTACGTTGCGAAAGCCTGAATGATTTATTACACGATACTCTGATTATTAATGGTGATGCAAGGGATATTAACCTTCTGGAAGATGAAGGAATTGAAAATGTGGATGCATTTATGGCGGTTACCAACAGTTCTGAAACGAATATTCTCACCTGTCTGCACGCTAAAAAATTTGGCGTAAAAAAGACCATTGCGCTAGTTGAAAATCTTGATTATATCGAAATTTCACAAAACATAGGAATTGATACCATCATCAATAAAAAGCTGATTGTTGCCAGCCATATTATTAAACATTCGATGGGAGATGAAGTAACTTCCCTGAAATGTTTAAGCGGTATAAATTCTGATATTGTTGAATTTATCGCCATGCAGGGATCGCCGATCACCAGAAAACCTATTCGTGATTTAAAAATGCCGGTTGGCGCATTAATCGGTGGGATTATCCGTGGAAACGAATCATTTATCGCCATTGGCGACTTGCAAATTGAAGCCGGCGACAAAGTGGTTGTTTTTGCACTGCCCGGTACCAAACATAAAGTGGAGAAAATGTTTCACAAAAGCGGTTTTGCACTTTAATTATCTCATGCATGCCAAATAAACGACTTATAAACTATCGTATTGTTATCAGGGTGCTTAGCTTCCTCTTATTGGTTATTTCAGTTTTTATGTTAAGCGGAGTGGGTGTTGGCTGGTATTTTAATGAACCGGTTTTACCATTAATTCTTTCATTTCTTGTAACAGGAGTAACTGGAGGATTAATATGGCTAATTCTCGGCAAGAGAAGTAAAAAAGGAATTGGGAAAAGAGAAGGTTACTTAATTGTAGCTTTAAGCTGGGTAGTAGTTTCGCTATTTGGTTCATTGCCTTATATATTCAGTAATGCGATACCCTCATTTACCAATGCTTTTTTTGAAACGATGAGTGGTTTCACCACGACCGGAGCTTCTATTTTAACGGATATTGAATCCGTCCCCAAAAATATTTTGTATTGGAGAGCTTTAACGCATTGGCTCGGGGGTATGGGAATTATTGTTTTAACGGTGGCTATTTTACCTTTTTTGGGGATTGGTGGTATGCAGTTACTGATTGCAGAAATGCCCGGAATAACACCCGATAAACTCCATCCAAGAATTACGGCAACTGCCAAACGCTTATGGGGAATTTATGTGTTGTTTACATTGCTCGAAACACTCATTTTGTGGATGGGAGAAATGAATTTCTTTGACGCCATTTGTCATGCCTTTGCTACAATGGCAACAGGTGGTTTTTCTACAAAGAATGATAGCATTACAAGTTTTTCACCATTTACACAATATGTTGTTATTGTCTTCATGATACTGGCCGGAACGAACTTTACACTTCATTACATGGCGCTTCACAGGAAGTTTGATAAGCTATTGGCAAACCAGGAATTTAAAGTATATATAGGCATCATTGTCATTATTACTATACTTATCACCATTGGTTTAATACTGTTTCATTTGAGTGGTCCGATAGAATCATATTTCAGGGATGCTTTGTTTACGGTGGTTTCGATATTAACAACTACAGGCTTTGTAACAGCAGATTATCTCCTTTGGCCAACGTCGATATGGATCATGGTGTTTACATTGATGTTTATTGGCGGTAGTGCCGGATCAACAGGCGGTGGAATTAAAATTGCGCGGCACCTGTTATTGGTAAAAAACTCATGGGTTGAATTGAAGCGTGCTATACATCCACAGGCTGTTATTCCTGTAAAATTTAATGGTAAAACTGTTTCCCAGCAAATTATTTTTAATGTAATGGCCTTTTTCCTGCTGTATATGATGATTTTTGCCACTGGTGTTGTTGTTATAACCTTTAATGGATTTGACTTTCAAACGGCCATTGGTTCAGTTGCAGCCACGCTCGGTAATATTGGTCCGGGTATCGGGGGCGTAGGCCCTGTTGAAAATTATGCATTTTTCACCCCTTTTGCAAAGTGGTTTTTATCATTTTTAATGTTGCTCGGAAGGCTTGAATTGTTTACTGTTCTGATCGTGATTTCCCCGGCATTCTGGAAGAGTTAAGTGCTTCTCCCCTAAAGAGAAAACCAACAGATAAATAGTATCATCCTGTTTGTGTATATTAGCACGTTAATTTAGGCTTGTTTGCATTTATGATACAGCTATCAGTTGTTGTAATTACCTATAACGAGGAAAAGAATATAGCCAGGTGTCTTAATTCTGTTAAAGAATTAGCTGATGAAATCGTAATAGTCGATTCTAATTCAACCGATAAAACAGAAGAAATTTGCCACAGATTTGGCGTCCGATTCATTCAGCATCCATTTGAAGGATATATAAAGCAGAAAAATTATGCCGTAGCACAAGCAAAGTACGATCATGTGTTGTCGTTGGATGCTGACGAGGCCCTTTCGGACGAGCTGCTTTTATCAATTAAAGAAGCAAAAGCAAATTTTGATGCAGATGGCTATAATATGAACCGTATGACCAATTATGCTGGTAAGTGGATCAGGCATTCAGGCTGGTACCCTGACATAAAGCTTCGCTTGTTTGATCG
>PKSW01000127.1 GCA_002869465.1 Marinilabiliales bacterium | reverse complement strand
GTGGGCCCACCAGGACTTGAACCTGGGACCACCTGATTATGAGTCAGGTGCTCTAACCAACTGAGCTATAGGCCCGGATTTGACATACAAATCCCAAATGTGGCTGCAAAAATACATATTTGTAAGCAAAAAGCAACACAATCAACTGAAATTTTGATTAGCTTGCAGGCTTGAATCGAACAGGAACTTTCCTGTAGCATTTGAATGCTGAAAAGTTAAAAACAGATGAAAGCAAAGAATATTAAAACCATTATTTTCGATTTTGGTGGCGTTATCTTAGACATTGATCCCCAGATCACTATCAAAGAATTCCAGAAAATGGGATTTAAAGATGTGGCCAAAACAAAAAGTAAAGAGTTTATTGAAGATATTATCCGGAAATTTGAAAGAGGTATCTATACACCAGAAGTATTTAGGAAAAAGCTAAGGGCCTTTCTTGAACTGGATGTTTCTGATCAGAAACTGGATGACGCCTGGAATGCCTTGATTTACGACATCCCTGCCGAACGTATCGAGGTACTGGAGCAAGTGAAGAAAAACTATCAAATATTGCTGTTGAGCAATTCAAATGAAATCCATTACGATCTGTATGTCCGCGACTTGCAACTCCGATTCGGATACCGGGAATTTGATGAACTGTTCGATAAATCCTATTTTTCATTCGATATGCATCTTAGCAAACCCGATCCGGAAGTATATGAGTTTATCATCAACCAGCATGACCTCAAACCCTCCCAAACTTTGTTTATCGATGATAACGAAGAGAATATTGCTGCTGCCTCCAAACTGGGTTTAAAAACCTATTTACTGGCAAAACCTGAAAGGGTAAGGGATATATTTGAAAACGGGGTGCTCAAACCCGGCCTTGAAATTAATTAAATATAAAATTCTTCTATTTCCTTTAACAACTGGTTCACCTCTGACAGCGTTTCCAATTCCATCATCTTTTGCCTGAATGGTTTGAAATGGGGATAGCCTTTAAAGTAATCAGCCCAGTGTTTTCTAAGTTCTATCACGCCTCTTCTTTCCCCCTTCCATTCGCAGGATTTATGAAGCTGTATTTTACTTATTCTGATACGCTCCTGTATTGGTGGGGGCGGAATCAATTCTCCTGTCTCTAAATATTGTTTTATTTCTTTAAATATCCAGGGATTTCCATACACTGCCCGGGCTACCATGAGACCATCCACACCATGCGTATCCTTAAAATACTTTGCCGAAACCGGGTCAACCACATCTCCATTTCCAAAAACGGGGATGTGCATGCGTGGGTTGTTTTTAACTTCGCCAATTAAAGTCCAGTCGGCAGGCACCCGCGGGCGTTGTGTGCGCGTTCTGCCATGAATGGTAATGGCTTTGATTCCCACATCCTGAACACGTTCTGCTATTTCGACAATATCGCGATGCTCATCGTCATAACCCAGACGGGTTTTTATGGTTACCGGCAATTTTACAGCATTTACAACCGCTTCTGTCATTTTTACCATTTTTGGAATATCGTTCAAAATGCCTGAACCCGCTCCTTTGGCAACCACCTTTCGTACCGGGCAACCGTAATTTATATCGATCAGATCAGGATTCGCCCTTTCAGCGTATTGTGCCGCTTTCACCATCGAATCAATATCGTGGCCGAATATCTGAATTCCGATGGGTCTTTCAAACTCTTCAAAATCAAGTTTTTTTACGCTCTTATCTGCGTCTCTGATGAGTCCTTCAGAAGAAATAAACTCTGTATACATCATATCGGCCCCAAAGAGCTTACAAACGTATCTGAATGGCGGATCAGTGACGTCCTCCATAGGTGCCAGCAATATGGGAAATTCACCCAATTCTATCTGATCAATCTTTACCAAATCTATTTTTTTTGAAAGCATGCAAAAATACTACATTTGCAATATATTCAAAAAAAGCTGCTGGATGGCGCGAATGGCATTTCTCGGGAATATTTCCATTGCTGGAAAAATTATGCTGCTGCTGGGCTTGATCCTGCTTTGCACCTTGCTGACTGCCTTCGGCGGTTTGTTGATTGGAAAACTATTTTTAAATGTGGATATAGCCAGGCTTGGGAGTTATATTTCAGAACCCAAAACAGATGAGGCCATTGTCTTTATTAAATTCTACCAATTTCTGAATCAATTAGGAACATTTATCTTGCCAGTGTTATTGTACAGCTATTTTGTGAGTGCGGAACCCATGTCGTATTTGAAGCTTACGAAAAAACCAAAAACGATTGTCCTTTCTGTTTCTTTTCTGATCATTTTTACCATTCTGCCTTTTATAAATTATCTTGAAGAGATCAATCAAAGTCTTCAATTACCTGAATTATTGAGTGGTATTGAAGAATGGATTAGCGATAAAGAACAAAAGGCTGCTTTTCTTACAGAAGTAATTATCAAAACAAACACTTTTCCGGGATTGCTTCTAAACTTATTTATTGTCGCTCTAGTTCCCGCTATTGGCGAAGAATTACTTTTTAGGGGTATCCTGTTAAAACTTATGAAAGATATAACAAAGAATGCACATTGGGCAATTATAATCTCAGCTGCTTTATTCAGCGCTTTTCACCTACAATTTTATGGTTTCTTACCCAGGTTTACTTTAGGCCTCATATTGGGTTATCTATTTATTATTACCGGCAATTTATGGGTTCCCATTTTTGTTCACTTTATCAATAATGCGGCGGCAGTCATCGTGTTTAACCTGCATTACAATGGGTATATAACAGTTTCAATGGAAGACTTTGGCTCTATGGATAACCTGGTTTATATCATTGGAAGTTTGCTGCTTACCTTGTGGTTCATTTCAATCATTTACAAAAAAGAACGGTTTTCATTCCAATAAAAAAGGGCTCCTGATTTAGAAGCCCTTTACTTTTTATTGAAATCAATTTATCGATTTCTTTTAACTTTTTTCCGGGTAGAATAATTTATTTTAAATGCACCTGACTTCCGCAATTCCTGCTTTACATCAGTTACAATACCCATCTTCGTACTTCCGTCCACTTTGAGTGAAGTCGTTAAAAATTTACGATCTGCTTCGTCCCTTGATTCTCTTTCTTTAGCAATAAATTCAGGAATATCGTCCACATCTGCAAAAACATCATTCAACTGTATTCTTGAATTGGTACCATAAAGCTTGGCGTTTTTTGGTTCGCCAATATAAATAAAACTCACCAGCGATTTTTTATCAAGTTTCTGTATCTCCGTTGCTTCGGGCATCTGTTGTTTTACACGTACCGTTACCTCCCGCATGGTAGTAGACACCATGAAGAAGAAAAGCAACATGAAAATGATATCAGGCAGAGACGATGTATTTATCGACGCGCCGCCTTTTCCTTTTTTTGTTTTAAACCTTGACATATTATGATCCTCCTCCTATATCTTCGGGTTCAGCTTCTGAAATACGAACCGGAACTAATGCATTAATAATATCCATTTTAGTTTCATCAACCAGTTGGGAATACTTTACACCAAAGAGTTCAACTGATTTTTCATCTTTCATTTCATTAAATGCACGGGCAAGTTCATTTTGAACCTGGATATACATCTCATACGATGTACCCCTGTCGTTCTTCAATGAAATTACACCTTTGGATGATGGAACCTCCCTACCCAATTCTTCAATAAATTTGGGGGCTACTTCAGGATAATCCGGATTATCAGGATGCAATGCCATAAAGTCTTTAGCTTTATCTTTCAATTGTCTGACATCGCTTCTTTTTCCGTCAACCATCAGCATATCCTTATTATTAACGAGGATCTTAAGAACATTTCGTTCTTTAACATCCACATCTTCATCGGGGTTCTCAACGGGTGGAGGCAGCTTCCTGGTAATACCTGTATCAACGTCCATTGTAGTTGTTACAAGGAAGAAGATGAGCAGGAGGAAGGCAATATCTGCCATCGACCCCGCATTTATTTCTGGTGCTGCTCTTCTGGCCATAGTTTTATTATTTAAATATTCTTACTACCGATGAGTAAAGGAGCGCAAGGATAGCCAGGCCAAAAGCAATATAGGTTGTATAAAGTCCTACCCCTACTCTTTTTGAACCGGCTTCTGATAATCCATATTTAACGGACTGCACTTCTGTTACTGTATTGTCAGCTAACATATAAGCAATAACTACGATAACCGCAGCCACTCCAAGGCTTATAAATAGCATTCCCAGATTTTTAGGGTTGATGATAAACCCGTAGATTGGAGAAATAATCGTGACAATAATGGTTAGTGCCAGTAAGATAGCTCCCCAATAGAGAAATTCGATCAGGTATTGATTATTTAAGTCTTCTAAAAGCACTGTCAAAGCTCTGCCTGAGTCGTAGAACAGGTAGAACACGACACCTGAAATCACAGAAAGTGCCAGTAAAAGATACAAGACCCACCTTGATATTTTGGCAATATTATCTTTCATGATTTCTTATTTTTTTGCATATTTACCCAAAATGTCGATGAAAGCAATTGAACTATCTTCCATATCATTTACGAGGCTCTCAATTTTTGAGATAATGAAGTTGTAAAATATCTGCAATATAATAGCAACGATCAAACCAAATACGGTTGTTAAAAGCGCTACTTTAATACCATCAGCAACAACTGTTGGTGAAATATCACCTGCGGCTGCGATATCGTCAAAAGCTTTGATCATACCGATTACTGTACCCATAAATCCAAGCATCGGTGCCAG
>PKSW01000279.1 GCA_002869465.1 Marinilabiliales bacterium | reverse complement strand
TTAATAAGATTGAAATTCTTTGTGAATCAATTTGATGATCATCCACCATCAGGTCAGTAATGGCCATGAGTGCACCAAGATAGACAAGGGTTTCTTTTTCTTTATTAGTAATACCTTTTGGACGTAATTCCGAGAGTAATTCACCCAGGTAAAGGTTTGTGACCATATACCATTGGATCTTTAAAAAATGCAGTTGAGAAATGCTACCATCATTGAATTGATGCGATCTGGCAATCTCGTTTTGAGCTATTTTATTGACGTAGCGGTGATATGAGCCGTTTTCCCTATTAACAGCCCTGACCTTGGATGCAAATTTGAGTAAAAGTTTACTGTTCTTAATTATTTTCATGGAAAATTATCGACCACATTCGGCTTTCCAAAGCTAATAATTTGCTAGTAGAAAGAATATATGATTTTAAAAACTAAACCGGTATGAGACTTTTAACAGGAAAACATTTCTTGGGCTTACATCCAGCAATTGGTTCACATTTTCTGATAAGCTGAACCTGCCATCAGGATGATCACCTGTGCGTCCCTGCGACCAGACCAGATAAGCGGTTGACCCGGGAATATATTCCCATCTGACAACGAGGTTTGATCTGAATTCATAGAAACTAAAATCGGGATTCTCAAAACTATAATTGGCAGCACCATCACCATTAGCATCAATAAGATACATATTGTTTTCGGGGTCTAAAGAAATCTCATTTTCAGGATACAAGGTATATTGATCCTGCCATTGTTCAGTCATCGCGTTGGTAACTTGCATATAAGCTGAATAATCTCCTGAAAAGAGGTAGGGCTGTCCCCAATACTGAATAGATAGATTAGGGGTTAAAGAAAGTTCAACCCTGATGTCCATGCTAACAAACTCCTGGCGAATATTGGAAACAACATACACATCATTGCCATTATATTCGGGTGTTTCTACATAAATAATATCCTGGTTTCGAAAATTATAGCCAGGTTCGAGTGAAATTTGTAAGAAATTTAGTGGTCGATACATGATTTCGAGACTTGTTCCAAATCCTCTCTGATAATTATCATCTCCCCAGGTATTTCGCATGAAAAATTCAAATGAAAGTTTTTTCCGGGTGTCAGACTCAATGTCGAACCAGGTCCCAACATCACCCGGGGCTCTCAATGCGGGCCCTCCGCGTAATTGATGTCGATCGATATCAAAAAATCCCCTGTTAACACCGATATCAAAACCCCAGTAGTTTTTAAATTGCATATGAACATTCATATTTGCGTTGATATATAAATGACGTCCTGAGAAATCCCATCCTGAAGATTGAGATGCATTGATATTCATGCTTCTGAAAATACTAAAGGGTTCCCAAATTCGGTAACCACCCCAAACACCCTGGTTAAAGTAATCGCATAATCGAAGAAAACCCATTTCATTTAAGTCCAATCCAGGTGTTCGCCACGTAAACCACCCTCCGTATTGCCAGTGCCCACCTCCGATCTTTCCACCTTCAATCGTACCGCCATTACCGAAAAGGCTCGTTTTTGTTGTGTCGACCGATAAATGTTCTGCGTCAGGACGCTGATAATATCTTTGTGGTGCTTCCTGCAATTCTGTAATTGCTTCGGTTGAACCATAAGCCTGACTAAAAACTGTTCTTATACTAAGATTATAGGCTTTTTCCTTCCAGAAATTTTGAAAATCGATGCCTTGCGTATATTCAGCAGTTGGTAAAAAATTTACCGAACTATCATTGATAAATCTGTTTGTGGCCGTGACCATGCCTCCAATTATGGTATTTCCTTTTTTAATATCTTTTTGAACTCTCGTGTTAAAATAATTGGTAAGTGGTTCAACAATTTCATCTGTAACAATTCCGTCAGAGCCAATTTGACCAATTTCTTTATTTGTAATACTTTCCAGAACACCAATCGACCATCCATTATTGGTTTTTCCTGATAGTTTCATGGCTCCGAGAATTCGAGTATATTCCGGTATGTCAGCGTATTCATTATCCTCAAGATCAGGTTCATATTGTGGTAAGCGTCCTATTCTCCGGGAATAAAATAAATTATCAAGTCCAAAAAAGCCATCACCTTCAGTTACCGGGAAATTATAAATATTGCTTCCTTCTATAAAAAATGGTCTTTTCTCCTCGAAATATGTTTCGAATGCTGATAAATTTACTTCGGATGGGTCAGCTTCAACTTGCCCGAAGTCAGGATTAATTGTGAAATTAAGTGTCATGTTATTGGTAATCGCTACTTTGCCATCTAAACCCACATTAAATCCAGGATCCGTTCCATCTTCGAATGGGTTGCCTATTTCTGCCTCATAAGTTTCAACATATCCCATTGCATAAGGGATGAGTTCCACTTCTTTTTTCGGCTGGATATTTTTTATACCATGAATCTCTCCCCATAAACTTGCCCACCCGGTTGCATCCTGTGGTACCATTTGCCAAAGTGACATTTCCTCTTTTCTGAAATACCAACGTAAAACTTCAAACCCCCATATATAATCTTCTTTCTTTGAAAACCTTAACTGGGTAAATGGAATTTTCATTTCTGCCAGCCAGCCAAGTTCATCAATACTTACTTTGGTATACCAAACAGGATCCCAGGTTTCGTCAAAATCATTGTCGTTTGTCACAATACCATCATTCTTGACTCCTGCTGCATTAACGGAAAATGAAAAACCAGTCATTTTATCATTATAACTGTCAATACCAACAGCCACCCAATCTCCTTCAAAACTATCGCGTCGAGTTAATCGTTTTTCTATTTTGTCAGGATCCGTATCGAAACATCTAATAGCTACATACAAATTATCGTCATCATACAAGAGTTTAACTGCTGTTTGCTGTGAAGGTTTTTGATACTCATATGGTTCGCGTTGTAAAAAATCACCACTCCATTCAACAATATTCCAGGCCTCTTCATCAATCAGACCATCAATTAGCGGAGGTTCTCCTTCCAAGCGCGCTGTATAATATATCCTTAAACTATCTTGTGAGCATACCGATAAGGTCGCTAATAGCAAAGCGAAAAGGATGATCGTTTTTTGGTTTGGGCTACCCTTCAAAATCAAGCTGTTTTTGGCTGAATTTGGAATTCATAATTCATGCCAGAATGCAACAATTTCTGAGTTCCAAAGATATAGCATTCAATATAATTAAGGACAAAAATAGTAACTGTCCAAATAGAAACATGAGTGTTCACTAATGGCCACAATTCTTATTGATTCTGGATTGATAAAAATGACTTAGTTTGGTGTGATAAATTGTTAAAAGATTAGAAATTGGATATAAACATATAAAACTCTTATCTGTTAAATCAGTACTTTTACAAGTTAAAATTTGTTGCAATGGAAATTGTTGAAACCAAGATACCTGATTTATATATTATAAAACCCCGAGTATTTCTGGATGAACGAGGCTATTTCTTTGAGTCCTATAATAAAGAGGTGTTTCTCAAACTCGGTATCGATCATAATTTTGTTCAGGATAATGAATCCTATTCGAATAAAGGCGTTTTAAGGGGCCTGCACTTTCAAAAGTCACCATTTTCGCAAGGTAAGTTGGTACGTGTTGTCAGCGGTTCGGTGCTTGATGTGGCCGTAGATATTAGGAAATCATCTCCAACTTATGGGCAATGGGTTTCAGTGGAATTAACTCAGGACAACAAGTGGATGTACTGGATTCCCCCTGGATTTGCGCATGGGTTTGTTGCTTTGGAAGATAATACCGTATTTATTTATAAGTGCACTAATATTTACAACAAAGAGTCGGAAGGTAGTATCCGTTGGAACGATCCGGATTTGAATATTGACTGGAAAATTAGTGATCCGGTACTTTCTAATAAAGATAAAAATGTACCCTTTTTTAAGGACCTGAACAGCCCGTTTTAAACAGAATTGTAATTATTTATACGAGGAGAGTTCATGAATAAAGCTTTAACATATTTTTTGTTGATTGTATTGATCATCATGCTGATCGTAGGTTTTGATAAGTGGTGGCAACAGGATCAGTCTAAGCTACCTGGAAACAATGAACAGTATTACAAGATCGTATCACTGGATTTACCCGATGAACTGACTTTTGCCGGCGAAGCTGTTCCACTCGATTTGTTTTACGTAAGAGAAGCGCTTGACAGGGAATTGTCGGTAAATACCTATTGGCATTCATCCACACTACAGATCATCAAAAAATCGGGCCGTTGGTTTCCCATGATGGATAGCATACTCGAAAAATATGGTGTCCCGGTCGATTTTAAATATTTGGCTGTTATAGAAAGCGGCTTATCAAATGTAGTTTCGCCTTCGGATGCGGTAGGATTCTGGCAGTTTTTAAAAGGAACAGCCAAAGATTTTGACTTGGAGGTAGACCGTGAAATCGATGAGCGATATCATGTAGAAAAATCGACCGAAGCTGCCTGTAAATATTTATTGAAGAGTTATGAAAAATATGGAAACTGGGCATTGGTAGCAGCATCCTACAATGCGGGTACAAATGGCATTCAAAGATTAATGGAACAACAACAAGCACGCTCATATTACGACATGCTTGTGGCTGAAGAAACCAGTAGGTATGTATATCGTATCCTGGCTATGAAACTCATTTTTGAAAACCCCGAAGATTACGGGTTTTATGTTGAGCCAGATGAATATTATTTACCCATTCCATATCACTTGGTGGAAGTGAAAGGAAAAATTGAAAATTGGGCAGATTTTTCAAAGGACCAG
>PKSW01000024.1 GCA_002869465.1 Marinilabiliales bacterium | reverse complement strand
CATTTGTCATCTCGAACGAATGTGAGAGATCTCCTATTTTCTATTTAATTAATTTGAGATTCCTCCTCGCTCCGCTCGTTCGGAATAACAATAGAAAATTATTTATGCTCCCCATCCAATGTATGCCTGTGCTCGCCAAAATACGAATCTTCAAAAGCCGTTAATGAAGCCTTCATTTTTTCCACGTTTTCCAAATCCGTGGTTTGCTTCGCTTTAATAGCATAGACAATAAGCTCATGAAGTGTGGTTAACTGCGTTACGTATTTCTGGTATTTTTCTTCATCAGAAGGTTCTGCAATCTTTACCCTTTGTGTGAGAAAGTACTGTTCAGCCACCTCATGTATTAGATTTGCATGGTGCTCTTTGGTGTTAATCCACCTGACCAGCTGGTTATAATTAATGGTTTCGGCACTTTGCAATTCAGTGATCTGGTTCATTGCTTTTTCGATGGTTTGAATATGCTCTTTGATCAGTTCAACGCGCAATTCATCATGAAAAATACCGCACGGCACTTCACAATGCGCAAATGTTGCTTTTGAAAATCCGAAAGAGACCAACAATAATGATAGAACTAAAAATGACTTTTTCATTGTATAAAATTTTAAATGATTATTTAGAATGATTCTGGATACAAAAGTAGTGGTTTATTTGAAACAAATGATTTGCAAGATCAAGTAAGGGGTATTTCGAACCGGACTTTAGTACCCAATGGAATTCCATTTGCATCTACCAAATCGACAATCTCAAGTCTGATCTTCTTTTTTCTTTTCCTGTTCAGCACTTGAATTCGTTCCAGCGTTATTGCAGTTGCCATTGACCGGTGATCTTTATTTTGCTGTTGCAATATTTCCTGTGCCTTTTGCCTGCCAATGCCGTCATCTTCCACTTCAAATTCAAGTAAATTATCATGTAATTTGAAACCTACCCTGATATGTCCTTTGGAGCCTTTGTGCTTCACACCGTGCTCAATGGCATTTTCGATAAAGGGCTGGGCCAGCATAACCGGTATTTCTATATTTTCGATTTCAAGGGCAGGATCTGCATCTATCGTGTAATCAAACTTTTTATTATAGCGGAGTTTTTGCAGGGTCAGGTAGTTTTCAATATTCTTTATCTCATTTTCAAGTGTGATCGCGTCGTCGGATGAACTATAAAGAATATTCCGAATGAGATTTGAGAACCTGGCAAGGTAAATACTTGCCTTTTCAGTATCCTCTTCAACAACCAGGTGCTGAATACTGGAAAGGGAATTGAAAATAAAATGGGGATTCAATTGCAACTGGAATAGCTTCTGCTTCAGGAGTCCTTTTTCCTGTTCCTCCCGGAGTTTTCTTTGCCGGTTAAACAAGAGCATATATGAGATACTCAGGAGGATAAAGGCACCCAGGCCTATAATCAGGTAGATGGATTGCCTGAGCCTGATTTCCTTCAATTTATTTGCCTGGGAGAGCGTATCGATCTTCCGGTCTTTCAACCGGGTTTCATAGGCTATCTGCAACCCAAGCAGATCCCGGATCCTCTCGATGGCTTTAAGTGAATCCGACCAGGCATGGTAAGCCCTGTAATACTGAAAAGCCATATCTGCATCCCCATACAAGCGGTAGGATTCAGAAAGATAATAGCTGGTATTTTTCAAAAGGATCTTGGCCCAATATTTTTTGCCTCCCCTGGTCACATACTTTGGGTAACCAGGCCAGGCATCCCCTATCCATTCTGTAGTATACTTTTTATCATTATTTGAAAAAAAATTGCCTGTTCTATTTATTTCATCAGCTTTATTAAAAGCTATACTGAAATTGGCAATGGCGTCTTCATAATTATGGTTTCCCATGTTTATTTGTCCCAAACTAAAACAGCAGATAGCAACCCCATAAAGATATGACAGACTATCAGCTTTTCGTCTGGATTTCTCTATATAATATATAGCAGAATCTGTTTTACCCAAATGGGTCAATACATTTCCCAAGTCCCTCTCATTGATCAGTCGCGTGACTTCATCATCATACGTTTTCCCTTTCAGGTAATTATTAGCCTGGTTTAGGGCTATTAGTGAAGAATCAAATTGCCCCGACTTGCTGTATGCAAGAGCCAGGGAACCATACCATCCTGAAATTACAATGGTAGGTGTATTTCCCTGGTCCATTTGCAGTGCTTTCTGGATGGATTGTTTTGCCAACTCGGGATTATTGTCGAAATTATTATAATGATAGGCCATCCAGTGATATAGCATGCCCAGATTTGCTTTATTTGCAGCTTTCTTATAAAAAGTCATTATCCGGAGAAATAGTTCCCTGTTGAGGGCATTATTCCCCGTGAAACTATAGATAGGGACTATATAGAACAGGGAAGTGCCGGCTTCGATGTAATTACCGGCCTCTTCAAATAATGTGGAGGCTTGCTGAAAATTTTCAAAAGCTTTAGCGAAATCATCCCTTTGATAAAACAGGCTCCCCTTGTTCTGATAAGCCTGAGCCAGACCATTTGTATATCCAAGATTTTCTGCAAGCTCAAATTCTTCACGAATGAGGGCCTCTGCCGTATCCTGCTCATAGGCGACAATGTGGCGGACCAGGTTAAACAAGGCATCCACACGCTCATGGCCGGCAGTAATATTAACTTGCTGCTGCAGGCTGTCGCGGAGGTGGAAGTATTCTTCTTCTGAAAGGGCATTTGCATTTATTGAAAATATCATTACAAACAAAAAGAGGAGGATATTTTTCAGCACTTTGCGGTTCATATACTCAATCATTCAGCCAGTTCATCCAGCAGGTTAATGATGATATCCCGTTTACGTGATGCCACTGGGATCTTATACCCTTCAGAAAGTACTACAAATCCTCCATCACCTTTTTCAAACCTCTTTATATGCATCAGGTTAATGAGGAACGACCGGTGTATCCTTAAAAAGCCAATGCCAGCAAGAATATCTTCATAATCTTTTAACAGCCTTGAGGTCATGATCTCTCCCTGATCTGTGGTAAATATTTTAGAATAAGAGGTATCCGACTCCAAGTGTGTAATGCATCCTGCCTCCAGGAGATAAATTTTATCCATTGTTTTTACGACGATCTTTTTCTTCTGGTTCTGGTCGGCATGGAGATTGGTTTCGAGTGCATCCAGTTTGATGCGAAGATCCTGTTGAACTATCTGTTGCACCTTTGCCACCGCATCTGCCAATTGTTCAGGGTCGACCGGTTTGAGGATAAAGTCGATGGCACTGACTTTGAAAGCCTGAACAGCAAACTGGTCATGGGCCGTGATAAAGATGACTTTGAAATCAGGGGTCTCAAATTTCTTCAGCAGGTCGAACCCAGTGCCATCATCCATTTTGATATCCAGCAACACCAGGTCCGGGTGGTAACGGTTAATCATTTCGTACGCTTCGCCCACACCGCCAGCCTGACCGATAACCTTCACCTGTGGGCAGTATCTGCCCAGGAATTTAATCAGGGTAAGCCTGACATGTTCCTCGTCGTCGATGATAAGGGTACGTAGCATGTTTAGGTTAATTTTTTTCCTAAAAATAGCCATAATTTCTTAATTTTCAAATCTGGGCATCCAGAATTATCTGATAAAAACGGGGGCATGCGGTATGCTGCACTGGGGTGCCATGCCCCCTCATCAATATTCATTACAATTTCACCACCTTCTTCGTCACCACTTCATTGCCTGCTTGCAGGCGGAGGAAGTAAATGCCGGGGGGAAGATCTTCCGTTTTCACTTCACAATGCTGTGCACCTCTGGTATATGATTTTTCAGTTAATGCCTTCATTCTTTTTCCTGTAACATTACAAATTTCAAGTGTAATATTTGTTTCATTTTCCAATTCAAAATCAATGAAAAGGTGGTCGTTTAACGGATTGGGATAGATTGATACTTTTGCGGTTTCTGTTTCATCAGGATCAGGTTCTTCAACACCAACAAACATATTCCATTCATATGCACCCATATCTATCCTGTTATTCACGAAACGCGGGTTTCCGGCTATGTCAAACTCCGGAAAGTTTAATCCCGTAGTATCCGGGGTACCCGCATCAATGCAGGGAGAATAATCATTAATTTGATAAGGATGGTCGCCACTCCTCAAAAACATGGGGCCTTCATTTATGTTTCCTTCCTGCCAGTCTAATATTCCTGTGCCAGAAATTACAATTCCATCTTCACCATCCTGTATATCGGAGTATGAAATTGCCTCATTATTCTGTGCATATACACCCTGAATGAAAATTTGTGTCGGGCTATTATTCCATAAAACAGAATTGATTAAGTTAATATATGAACCACCGACACAATATATTCCCCCTGAATAATTTGACACACTGTTGTTATCTGCCAGGCTTGTATTTTGGATAACTGGATTTGAGTTATCACTATGTATCCCGCCACCTTTATCAGCTGAATTTCCAGTAATAATGACATTGTTTAATATCGGATTTGATTGGGTTAAAAATATACCTCCACCTTTTTCCGATGCAGTATTATTTGAAATAATAGCATTTTGAATTATTGGGTCTGATTCCTGCATATAAATGCCACCACCATTTAGAGCTGTATTTCCACCAACAAGAACATTTTTCAATGTTGGGTTCGATAAGAATAAAAACATACCACCACCACGAGTCTGATGGACATTATTTGTAATCTGAATATTTTCCAATATGGGATCAGACCTTGATAAATACAAACCAATGCTCGTATTATTTGTAATTTGAATGTTATACAGT
>PKSW01000419.1 GCA_002869465.1 Marinilabiliales bacterium | reverse complement strand
TATTGCTAGCCTGTTCCATTTACTATATATTTAAATCATTCCAAATCATTCAATTAATTTTTTACAGTAGCATTTTTCCCAAACAACTTAATTGCAATTGGCGGAAACAGTATCATTACCGGTAACGAGAGTACGATTATGATTATGGCTTCGGGGGCTATTGCTGTTGCTGCAAAAAGCGGGGCAATGGCTGCTCCAAGATTTCGCGTAGAATTACCTATACTGAGCACAATTTTCTGCTCATAGTTTAACCCAAAACTTAAAAAGTAAGTACCGATCATGATAATTGTAAAAAAAATAACCAGCGAAAGAATGGAAAGGCTTCCCATTGCACTAACGATCCCTTTATAGTAAATGATAATTAATAGTATGAAAACAATTAACGTGAATACCATAGTTATTTTCTTTACAACAGGTTGCATTTTAGTGGCCAGAGGAGTAGAGTTTCTGCGAATTACGCCTCCAATTAAAAGCGGTATCAGGATCATGATGAGCAATGGCTTTGCAATGGCCCATGCAGAAACACTTAATCCCTCTACCATGTATGGCACTGCAAAAGGCATAAAGAGAATGGTTCCTATTGCTACAAGAAACATGTACGCCGCTGTATAACCAAGATCGCCTTTTGCTTTGGTTACAAACAAGGGTACAAATGGGGCACAAGGGGCCATTCCGAGCAATATCAGACCAGTTGCATAAGGTTTGTCCAAAGGAATAAATTGGGTGATTAACCAGGCTACTGAAGGCCCGATGATAAATCCCCAGATGAGTACATAAATCACGAATTTTATGTTCTTCAGACCTCTTACTGCATCTTCAACATCGAGCCTGAGACCCATTTCCATCAGGTTGCCAGCCATAAAAATGACCAGCGATATTTTTAGCATCATCTCCATCATGGCTATTCTGCCTCCCTATTCGTTTCAAACAAATAATTATTGGCATATGAAATCATACCGCCTGAGATATTTTTCGCTTTGAAACCATTTTGCAAAAGGATTCGTGTAGCAGAGTAGGCACGTTGAGCGGAACGGCATAGCACATTTATCTCTTTGTCTTTGGGAAGCTCATTGAGACGTCCACGCAACTGACCCAAAGGAATATTGGTTGCGCCAGGTATATTCTCAACAGCAAGCTCGAAGGGTTCGCGTACATCGAGGATAAACCCTTTTTTAGCATGCTCCCAATGGCTGATTGGCATGTCTCCCCGAAGTACATCGGCGGCAACCATACCGGCAAAGTTTACAGGATCTTTGGCACTTCCAAATTGTGGTGCATAGCACAGTTCGGATTCTTCGAGGTCATATATTGTTGCACCCATTTGTATCAAGCCTGCAATCACACTAATCCGTTTGTCAACGCCATCAAGGCCAAGTGCCTGTGCTCCCAGCAATTTCCCATTCGATTTCCTGAAAATAATTTTCATGGCTATGGGTTTGGCCCCCGGGTAATAACCTGCATGTGAATTAGGATAGATGTAAATTTTTTCATAATCGGTATCGCCCATACGCTTCAAGGTTTTTTCACTTAATCCTGTCCAGGCGGTAGTTGATTCAAACAAGCCAATAACAGCTGTACCCTGGGTTCCGCGGAAATGTGAATCGCGTCCAGCAATTACATCTGCTGCGATACGTCCCTGGCGGTTGGCTGGCCCTGCAAGTGCCACAAGGCTCCATTCCCCGGTCATAAAATCTTTCACTTCCACGGCATCGCCAACTGCAAGAATATCCGGATCACTTGTGATCATTTGGTCGTTTACTCGAATCCCTCCAAGTTCGCCAATTTCGAGGCCAGCCATTTTTGCAAGGGTAGTATTTGGGCGTACACCAATGGCAAGGATAACTACATCTGCATGGTAGCTTTTTCCTGATTCGGTAATTACATCAAGACCACCTTTGTCAGCTTCTTTAAATGCAGCAGCCCCGTCGTCAAGTACAATATTTACACCATGTTTTTTCATATAACCTTCAACTACACGTGCATTTTCTTTGTCGAGTGGCCCTAATACCTGGTCGCCTCGTTGGAGCAAGGTCACGCTAAATCCACGATGGATCAGGTTTTCGGCTGTTTCCAAGCCGATAAATCCGCCACCGACAACAATGGCATGCGTTTTTGGTCGGAGTGTTTGAAATCCAGAGTAACGGTGCATTCCTGCTAAAAAAGGATTGCCTTTTTCAATAAATTCATTGATCTGGTGAACATCAGGAACAGTTCTCACATGAAAAATACCTGGAAGGTCTATTCCCGGTAATGGAGGATGGACCGAGACTGCGCCAGGGGAAAGGACCAATTTATCATATGTCTGGGTAGTAACTTCACCTGTATTAGTATTCCTGAGTTTTACCGATTTTTCTTTTGGCAGGATCTCGATGGCTTCACAATTAATAAGCACATCAATATTAAACATGGCTTTGAACATCTTTTCATTCGATAGCACCAAACTCGATTCGTTCGGAATTACACCACCTACATGGTAAGGAAGACCGCAGTTTGCATATGAAACATAGGGCCCACGCTCAACCATCAAGATTTCGGCTTTTTCATCCAATCTGCGGAGGCGTGCTGCACATGAGGCACCACCTGCTACTCCACCAATAATAATTACTTTCATAGTTATATCTCTTATTTTATTAGGATCGTTAAATGTTATATTTTCTCTACTTCATCCGCTGAGTTAATCCACCCGGTGAACAATTTATATCCAATGGACATGACGATGGCCCCTGTAAACAGACCGATAAAACCAGAGAACATGAATCCTCCAACCACTCCAATAAAGATCACCAGCATGGGTACAGGTGCTCCCTTACCTAGTAATATAGGTTTAAGAAAGTTATCAGAGAGTCCTGCTAAAATCAGGTAAACTGACCACAAAATAGCTGGCAGAATTTCTTTCTCTGAAAACAAATAAATGGCAACAGGTATCACAATAAGAGTAGGCGGCAACTGAAGGACGGCGAAAATAAATACCACTATGGTCAGTACTCCGGCATAGGGCACACCTGCCAGCATTAAACCAAAACCGATTAATGCAGACTGTATCAGAGCAACTCCAAGAACCCCTCTAACAACATTCCCAACAGTCGTTTTTGTTATATCAGCAAATTCATCACCATTTTTTCCGGCTATTTTTCTGAAAAATTTACGGATGCCCTCACCCGCTGTACCAATAACTAATAGTATTCCAGCTATGATTAGTGCTGCCATCATCTGAAACACACCACCGGCCGCACTTAAAATACCTTTTGCCAATTTACTTGCACCATCGGCAAGCTGGTCTCGATTGTTTGCTATGGTTTGTTGAAGATTATTATGAGCATTCTGCCAGCCGTCGTATAGTTTTTCACCTACTATTGGCCAATCCTTTACATTTTCCGTAGGTGGTGGGATTGACAACGTTCCATTATCATAACTAAGCTTGGCATCTTTAATTTCATCAGATAATGAATCGATTAACACCCAGGTAGGCAGGAAAATAATCACCAGAATAGAAAAAACAATAATGAAAGAAGCCAGTTTCGCTCTTCCACCTATTTTTTGTGTTAGCTTTTGGTGGAGCGGATAAATGGCCAGAGCAAGTATAATACTCCACAATATTATACTTACAAAAGGATACATGATGAGTAGGCACCATGCAATGATCAATAAGAGGATAAACAGCCGGATAGTTATATCATAAACGGAATTCTTGGTAGTTAGATTATTCATAAGCTATTCAATTTGTATTTCTATTAAAAACAACAATTTCTAAATTATTATAACGTAATATATTAGTCTTCCATACCTGCAATTTCACCCTTTTCTGACAAAAGAACTGCCATATAGCGGGTAGAAGGAATCTGACTGAGGATGATTACCAATACTGCAGTAACCGGCACTGCTAGTATCATGCCTACCAAACCCCAGATCATTCCCCAAAAAGCAAGTGCAACTATTACAATCACAGGCCCAAGGTTTGTGCCTTTACCCATCATTTTAGGTTCAACAAAATTTCCTAGGATTATCTGAACGCCTTCCATGGCTGCAAAAACATACACAAATTGCATCAGATCACTGGTGATTAACACAGCAAAGATTGCCGGGAAAAGTGAAGAAATCAATGGTCCGATGTAAGGAATAAAATTAAAAATGAAAATTAAAAATGACCATAGGAAAGCATACTCAACTCCCATAAACAACAGGATAATATAACTTATAATACCGGTAATCAGGCTAATGGCTGTTTTTTGCCAGATATAGGAACGAATGGCGTGACTGATATCGCCTAAATTGTTAATGAATTTATTGTATTCTTTCCCCTTTTTAGGAAAAAGTGACTTAAGTTTCAGTTTCCGCGAACTATCTTCCATGAGAAAGAAGATTACGTAGACGAGTACAATAGCAATATTGGCTGCAAAGCCTGAAAGTGAATTCACAAGGGTTGAAGCCACACCAGTAAAGTTGAGGCCATTGATCCCTTTTTGGAGATGCTCAGCATATTTTGGATCGTTTAGCAATGCACTTATCTCATCAAAGTATTCATTTAGGTTCGATAAATATTCAGGCATGGATGCTGCGATGCCCTCCAGGTTTCTTATTAATAATTCTGTTACAAGATAAGTGAGTATAAATATTATCAGAAAGGCCAGTATACTCCTTATAGATGCTGGAAGTGCCCTGCCTTTTATAGTAATTTTTCCAAGAGCTTCTTTTAATTGATTAATAATAAACCAAACAAGAATGGCAATAACAAAAGGTTTGAGGATCCCTGAAAAATAGATTAAGCCT
>PKSW01000265.1 GCA_002869465.1 Marinilabiliales bacterium | reverse complement strand
GTACCCAGATGAATCCCCATTTTTTATTTAACTCATTGGCAAGCATCCAGAATTTCATTATTAAGGAAAAACCTGCATTGGCCAGCGATTATTTAAGCCGCTTTTCAAAACTTGTAAGGCAGATATTGAAAAATTCCGTTGAAGAATATGTGCCGCTGGAAGATGAGATCAGCAGCATTGAAAATTACCTGGAGTTACAAAAAGTCCGCCACCGTGATATGTTCGAATACACGATCGATGTTGATGATGCTATCGACCTCGAAACAACGCTGGTCCCGCCCATGCTGGCACAACCTTTTATAGAAAATTCCATTGAGCATGGGTTCAAAATCAAAGAGAGTAGAGGTCATATGAAAATCAGCATCGAAATGAAAGGTAAAATGATCCGTTTCGAGATGGAAGATGATGGAATCGGCCGGGATGAAGCGATGCAGATCCAGCAATCACAAAATAAAGATCATCGCTCGATGTCGACTGATATAACCCTGCAAAGGATACATGCCCTTAATAAGAAGTTGAAAAGGAAGATTACGCTTGATATCATTGACCTGAAAGATGAACACGGAAAAGCTATCGGGACAAAAGTAGTTTTCGAAATCCCACTTTTTAAATGATTTTTAATGCCTGAATTTCACAGCTTTGATTTGAGGATTTTCCTGGATGTCAATAGTGCGAACGGATGATATGATTTAAAACTAACCACTGTTTTACTGTTATTTGGAAATCTATGATGTGCCTTCTCTGATAAGCGAATGCATTCTATTTTTTACAATTGATTTTATAAATAAAAAATAGTGACGACAGGATAACCACCATGAACAGAATAAAGAATGGCAGAAAGCCATAAAGTTTAATGATCCAACCACCTAACAACGGGAAAAGTGCCGGCAATATATTTCCTGCACCGGCAATCCCGGTATACAGGGTTCGGTTTTCATTTGCAGATATTTCAAGAAGTACACCATTCATTGCAATTGTATAAGTGGTATAAATGACACCGCCTATTAAAAAAATGATGATGAATGATAATATACCGGAAGATAGAAGTGTTAAGACAGGAAGACTTAAAGAAAGAACAGCCCCTCCGTAAAGCAAGTAACGATATTTATATTTTCCGGCCAAAAAGAACAGTATAAAGCCTGTAGCTACACTACCCATAATTTTGTATAACAGGAATGATCCGGTATCCGCATTTTGTATTTGATAAAAATCTTTGGCATACAGTATTATGAATGGAAGTAATGAAATACTGATGCCCATTGTATTTATAAATCCCAGAAAATATTTCAATTTTTGATTTTGTTTCCATTCTGATTTGATAAGCCGGAAAAAATGGTTCGGATTTTTAATCTCCAATCGAGAGGGGATTACTTCTTTGAGTTTCCAAAAGCCTAAAGATGCCATTAACAGTGCGCCGAAAGCAATAAAAAACATATAACCGTAATTGGTAGGGTACTCAGAAATGGTTAAAACCTTTTTAGCAAAAAAAGCTGCTGCAAATAGAATGACACCTGTAATAAGTTGTCTGATTGAAAAGAATGGCTTACGTGACTCCTGCAATATTGATTTACCCAGAATATCGGTATAGCTTACATTGGCAAAAGCGCCTCCAAATGAAAAAATGGTGATCAGTATGAAGATCATCCAAATAATATTTGTTTCATCAATCAGCGACGAGAAATAAAGCATAATTCCCAGACCGAGCAAAGAAAATATCCGGGAATTAATTCCCAGTAATAAAAATTTTTTCTTGTAATTGAAATTGCTGATAAAGGGTGCGTAGACCAATTGTGTAAAACTCGATCCTCCCAACATGATGGCAGTGAGAATGCCAATTTGAACTGCACTTCCGCCTGCGTCAACCAACATGGCCGGAATAATGGTGTCTACATCCATGAAAACCATTGCCAACGCTAAGAATCCTGAATGCCAAAGCAGCGCAAAAACATTCTGTTGGGATATGGCAGCGGTTAATTTCATCGAATTGTAATAAGACGCATCAAAAATAAGGAATTGCGCCTGGCCCAGTAAAATAACCAAACAGTTTTTTTGTGAATAGAAATGAAGGAGCGATCACTGGATTTTAGTCTGAAAATTGACCCTTTACTTGTTAGAGGTGGTCAGTTAAACACTTGTCTGCTTTTGTTCCATTCGATTTTTAGGGAGGCTGACATTTTATAAGTTGATTCTTTTTCAGAACTTTCTGATCCGCCTATATCTTTAGCTTATTTTTAATATTCAACGCTGTTTCAGTCATCGCCAATCCTCCTTTTCCAGTGCATTTCAAGCAGCTTGGCATTGTTTTACTTACGCTGGAAATCGTTTGTATTACCTGGTCTAAGGGTATTACAGCATCGAAACCGGAAATTGACATAATTGCGGAAGAATACGCATTGACAGCAGCACTTATATTCTTACCCAAACAAGGAACTTCAACGCGGTCGGCTACCGGATCGCACACCAGCCCGATCATGTTTTGAATAGCCATTGATGCAGCATCCAAAGCTTGTTTTGCGGTGCCACCCATTAACTGTACGATGCCTGCAGCTGCCATGCCAGAAGCCGCCCCGCATTCCACCTGGCAACCATGTTCTTCGGCTGAAAAACCAGGCCCTTGCGCAAAGTAAGCTCCAACAATTCCGGCTGCAAAATATGCTTTATTTAATTCGCCGCCAGAAGCACCTATATGTTCGGATAGGGCCAGCAATGATCCTCCAACGGTTCCGCATGAGCCTGCCGTTGGTAAAGCAACTACTACTTCCATCGCGCTTTTTGATTCCATCAATGCCGAAACATTTGCGATGATCCGATTCATAACAAAATCCCTTATTTTACCTTCTTCTTCTGCCTTTCCAATTAAGTGAGATTGCTGCTGTAAAATCCGATCTGCATATTGGGTTCCGTTTAATCCGGTATCAATGCTTTTATGAATAATTTTGATTATTTCATTCATTTTATCTATTAATTCCTGATCAGAAATACCACTGATAGACCTTTCATATATCAGCCCCAGATCTCCCAAGTCAGCTCCTTTTTTATCAGCATAATCAGTTAACGACTGAACCGTGGTAAATGGCATTTCAGTTTGTCTGCCTGCAATTACCGGCATGATGGGTTCAATAACTGATATATCGTCAATCACCGAATAATTTTTAAGTTGAGCTTTTAGTTCAGTAAGTGGGAATGATGATTTAAACTCATACTTGATGATATGTTCTTTTTGTTCAGAAAAAAATTCAACTTCAGGAGGAATTATGGTTTTTAGTTCTTCCGTTATATCCCGTTTGTTTTTGGTGCATATCATCAATCCATGCAGGTCTCCGTTTAACTGAACCGGAAACCCATCAACCGAGCTGATCTCAAAAGAACCCCCTCCCAAAGAAACCGCAACTATCTGCACCTTTTTTTTTGATATTCCATAAAGGGTGAGTCGCACTGTATTGGCATGAAAAGTTGGGAATGAGCTGATCTGATATTCGATTGTAATTCCTTTCTGTTGGGCGTAACGTTCCGTATCTTTCATCCTTTCATCGGTAATTTCAAGTCCCAGAAGGCCCCCTTCAATTCCCATCGTTGTACCCTGTTCACGATAATTTGGAGCCCAGGCGCCATCGCGATCAAATTCGATCAGCGCCCTTTCCAGAGGACTATTTAAAATATCAAGGCTAATTCTTGCAATGCGCCACGATGCCGCCGTATGTGAACTGGACGGGCCTCGCATGACGGGTCCGATTACATCATTAAATATACCTGGTGATTTCTTCATTTTCACTTATTCAAAAAGCTTGATTTCAAACCCAAATCCTTTTTCCAACGAACAATTGTAGATATCGGTTGCTACCGCATAGTCCTGTATGGCCACACCTACACTTTTAAAAAGAGTGATTTGATCTTCCGACTCCCTGCCTGCAATTCTATCCAAAAGAAAATTGCCAATTTCACCCGCAATATGGCTTTCGCTGACTATTCCTTCCAAAATTGGCTTTATCAGGTCACCACTTTCTTTCAAACATGATGCCGCCTGGTCGAGAAAAACTCTGGCATCCCGGATTAACAAGGGATCAATCTCTTGCATGTGGGGCTGAAAAGATCCTATTGCATTGATATGAACGCCTTCTTTTACATTTTCTCTTCTAAAAAGTGGCTTTTGGGAATTGGTGGCTGTACAAATAATATCGGCTTCTTTTAATTGTTTGGTGTCAGAAGCATGCACCATTTCCTGATGAAACCGGTCCCCCATTTCGCTTATAAACTGACGGACCAATTCCTCATTTGTATCAAAAACCAGAATTTTTTTGATATCCCGTTCGCAAACAACCGCTTCCAGCTGAGTTCTGCCTTGCGTTCCACAACCAAACAATGCCAGGGTTTGAGCATCTTTTCTGGCAAAACAACGCGTTGCCAGTCCACTGGCTGCACCCGTTCGTAAAGCGGTCAGATATTCACCATCCATAATAGCCAGGATTTCTCCCGATATGGAATCTATTACCAATACCACTCCCTGAATAGTCGGAATGCCCGGAATAAAACCGGATTCACGCTGCGTCAGGAATTTTATGGTTACCCGCTTGTCTTTATCCACAAAAGCCGGTTTAAATAGCATCAGCAATTCATTTGTCGGAAGCTTTGAGACGGAACGCATTGGGACATAACATTCACCCGCAGATAAAGAGGAAAATGCATAACCCATTGCATTGATGGCTTTTGACATGGAATAATACTTTTTTATTTCCCCGGCCTTTATAATCCGTATCGGTTTCCTCTGGTTCAATATTTCATTCATGTAAGT
>PKSW01000413.1 GCA_002869465.1 Marinilabiliales bacterium | reverse complement strand
TTTAAAAATATAAAAATGAAAAAACACTATAAAATATAAGCTAAAATGTTTGACACTAAAAATATTTCTTGCTGCTATATAAGGATTAATATGCCCTATTCCTTTTCCAAGCCCAGGCAAATAAACCTCTTTAATGATTTTATCAGCTTCATGCGATAATCTCAGAATGGCTCTCATAGCCCTATAGATATTTTCAGGATTTGATAGCCCTGGTTCAAATAATGTTGGAGCTATTATCATATATGACATTCTCTTATGCTCCGTTCTGACGCTAATAGCTGGTCTTTATGGATTCATTCCTAGCCTGATTGGTGGTGTTTTATGAAGCTTATTTTTATTTATTTGATGAGAGAAAAAAAACGATCTTAAGCTACCAACTTACGTAACTTAACACGATGAATAAACATTATTATTTCTTTCACTAATTTTATTTGTAATTTTGAGTAGGCACAATTGCATTATCTATAAATGCTGAAAAAAAGAATAAACGGGCTGGTAAAAGTAAAATTTTCAACCTTTACATTTGGTTTGTTTACGGCTCTGTTACTTCTTAATTACTCATTCTTATCGGCCCAGGAAACCCATTTTGAATTTTTCACAGTTGACAACGGATTAGCCGGGAATAACACCTCTACTGTTGTGCAGGATAACAAGGGGTTCCTTTGGTTTGTAAACGCCGGCAAGATGCATCGGTTCGACGGGCGCAACTTCTTAATTTATAATCCTCCGGGCGAATTGCAGGAAGCACAGGAACCTCTCCTTGGTTTAGCATCCTGCCAGGACTCGTTACTTTTGCTTTGGAACGAAAAGTTTGCCTTTCTATTCAATACAAGATCGGGGATTTGGAAAAAAGTTGATATAAAAGACGAACATGTCCAAAATGATGAATTTAAATTCTGGCAAAGGTACGGTCAGGAAAATATTTTGTTGCCCAGAGAAAAAATAGGCTTCGGTGAGACAAATATTTTGCACTTCAAAAACAATCAGCTGGAACCTGTCCTGTTTCCAAAGCAAATCCAATCATTAAATAACTCGAATTTTTGGTGTGATATCGACACTAACGAAATAACCTACCTTGTCTATCAGGACACCTTATACCTGTTGGATGCCTCAGGCAATGAAACTGGCGTTACACCCCTGGATAACATTTGCACTGACTGCTATAATTTGTGTTTTAATTTCGGACCGGATGGTACACTTGTACTTTTGGCCAATTGGAATTTTTTCATATTAGACAGAAAAAATAACGTATTTATACCACACCCTGCCAATCGTTTTTTAAAACCCGGGCAAACTCATCTACACCGGTTTATACTTGAAAATAATGGTAATATTTGGGCGTGTGGCCTTGACAGAAACCTGATTTACTACGATGCTTCTGCAGATACATTATTCAATTTCCGTGACCAATTGGTTGAATTTCTACCCAATCCAAATGATTTTAAAGGACTGTTTAAGGACAAAACAGGGATAATCTGGGTAGATACCAGAATGGGCTTATTGAAGGTGAAGCACCAGATTTATCCTTTTAAAAGATATTTTGACGGACTGAATCAATTTGATGCCTACTATAGTTTCAGAGGATTTACCGAAGACATGCAGGGTAATATTTATGGTGTTTTCTATGATGGGATTGCAAAGTTTAACCCGGACAATAAAAACGATCAACAAATACTGGAACTTAATAAAAGTCCGGAATCCTTCGATCTTTATGCAGATGGAAATAGGATATGGGTGAACGGGGGAACCTATCTGGACCTAAAAACAGGTTTGCTAAAAGATGTCCCCAGCCCATTTTTTAAAAAGCCTGTTGGAGATAATGGTTTTTTTGCGAAAGGTCCGCAAGGAACACTTTGGTGGGCCTCGCACTATTTATTGCTCTACCTTAAAAAAACGGATGCTAATTACAGATGGGTAACGGCGATTGAGATGCCGGAGAGGGTATTTAATAAAATGGAAGCCCTGCATGCAGGCCGGCAAAGTGGTAAACTTTGGATCAGCTTTAAGGGTAAATTGTTGCAGTATGATCCAAAAACCCAAGCTCAGGTTTGGTTTGAACCAAAAGATTGGGGACTACCTGTTTCACGAATAATGGCCATCGAAGAAAACCAGGCAGGGAAACTTTGGCTGAGCACAGATGCGGGCCTTGTCTATTTCGATCCGGCCAGTGATACCACAAGGCAATTTACTGTAAAAGATGGGCTGGCCAATGATTTTGTCTGCGGATTATTGACCGAGGGCGATTCCTGTTTGTGGCTCAGTACAAATCATGGACTTTCCCGTTTCCACATTCCTTCCACAACTTTTGTCAATTTTTTTGAAAATGACGGGTTAACAGACAACGAATTCAACCGAAAGTCTTATTTCAAAGCGCGCAATGGCAGGATGTTTTTCGGTGGGATGCGGGGTGTCAATTCCTTTTTCCCGGATAAAGTGATGCAAGCCTACAAAAGAAAAAATCAGAGTTCCCAATTAGTACTTACTTCTATTGAATACATTGATGAAAGGCGGGATTCCACCATACAAAAAACGCTCTTTGACACGGCTCCTGTAATTGATCTCAACTATTATGATTGGTCTTATACATTCGAGTTTGCTTTAACGGATTATGATAACCCGGAAGAGACTTTTTACAGCTATCAAATGGATGGCTACAAAAACACCTGGTCAGCACTTTCTAAATTTAATTTTGCAAGCTATAACAGCCTGCCGAGTTGCGAATATCTTTTTCGGGTAAGAGCGCGCGAAAGCAATGGAAGCTGGCACCCGAATGAACTTGCAGTAAAGGTAATTGTACACTCGCCCTGGTGGTTTACCTGGTGGGCGTACACGCTCTATGGCATTTTAACGGTTATACTTATCTATTTTTTACGCCGTTATGAGTTAAACAGACAAAGGTTAAAATACAATCTTGAACTTGGGGAGATTGAAGCGGAGAGACTTAAAGAATTGGATAGTTTTAAATCCCGCCTATACACCAACCTTACCCATGAATTCCGCACCCCATTAACAGTCATCATTGGCATGGCCGGCCAAATCAAGGATGAATCTGCCCGCCTGATCGAAGAAAACGGGAAAACCCTCCTTCGGCTCATCAACCAGTTGCTCGACCTATCGAAACTGGAGAACAAATCATTTAAAATCAACATGAACCAGGGGGAGATTATTTCTTACCTGCGCTACCTTACCCAATCATTCCAAACTTACGCCAACAGTAAAAACCTTTCACTTCGTTTTTTTACGCCTGTGGAATCATTTGTAATGGATTACGATCCTGAACTCATCAAGCATATCCTCATCAACCTGGTCTCAAACGCGATTAAATTTACCCCCTCCGGAGGAGAAGTAATTGTTCGCATCAGTCAGCAAAATGAAAAGCTTGGCATTGAAGTAAATGATACAGGCATTGGTATTGCTGAAAAAGACATACCACATATTTTTGACCGGTTTTACCAGGTTGACAACTCCATAACCCGGCCCGGAGAGGGTACTGGAATTGGCCTGGCACATACACATGAACTGGTAAAACTGATGGGTGGTGAAATCTCCGTAAAAAGTATTTTGGGCAAAGGTTCCAGTTTTTTTGTCAACTTACAGGTACGAAATGAAGCACCGCCATTCGAACCAGGTTTTGAAAACGGCCTTACAATACAATCCAGTCAGTTACCCACTTACACGTCTTTTTCGCATGATAATGAACCACAGTTAGTCACTGATTCCACATTGCCTCAATTACTTATTATCGAAGACAACCCGGATGTTGTTACCTACCTGCGGAGCATCCTTGGCAAATTATTTCAACTGGAAATTGCCTATAACGGAAAGATAGGGATCGAAATAGCCCTGAATAACATCCCCGATATTATCATTAGTGATGTGATGATGCCTGAAAAAGACGGTTACGAAGTTTGCGACACCCTGAAAAATGACGAAAGGACCAGCCATATCCCCATAATTTTATTGACAGCCAAAGCAGACGCCTCATCAAGGATTGCTGGCTTGCGCAGGGGGGCAGATGTTTATTTATCGAAACCTTTCGATAAAGAGGAACTGCTGGTGCAACTCGATATGTTAATTGAGCGACAAAAACGCATGGTTGCATGGTTCTCAAGAACATCGAATAGAGACAAAACTGAGGTATTGCCCGTTTCTGAGCAAGAAGAGTCGATTAGGGTAGAAAATGCATTCTTACAAAAAGTACGAGAGATTATAGAAGCCAACTATCCCGATGAAAATTTCGCTTTATCCCAACTGTGCGAAAAAATCGGGATGAGCCGATCCCAGCTATTCCGAAAAATGAAAGCCCTGATCAACACCTCTCCTTCTGATTTTTTGCGTTCATTTCGCCTTGAAAAAGCAAAAAGTTTACTGGAAACTACTGATTTGAATGTCTCTGAAGTGACCTTTCAGGTTGGTTATAAAGACGTAGCCCATTTTTCCAGATCTTACCAGGAAAAGTTTGGGTTTCTGCCAAGCGAAACAAATAGTTAGCCTGTTATCAATCCATTAAGCATTTATAAGTAATGAAATGACAAATGGTTCCATTTGGCGATTGCAACGAATATTCAAAAGATTGCAACCAAAAGACAATGTTGTTCCGAAGCCAGCCATATAATTTTGTGATCAAAAATTATTCAGTTATTCATCTTTTTAATCGTTAAATCTTATGAAGCATTTTTCAACTTTTTTGTTAGTTGCTCTTTTAGCCTCAGCCGGAATGGCACAACAAACATTGGAACTGACCTTCACCGCACAAAACAACGGGCAATCCGTTCCGTTGGACAGCATCTACATTGAAAACCTCACACAGGGAGGCGATACAACCCTGTATGCACCCATTACG
>PKSW01000332.1 GCA_002869465.1 Marinilabiliales bacterium | reverse complement strand
CGACATGCTTTCCAGTTTCTGGATCAGTGATTCGATATGATCTTTTACCTGCAAACACTGTTCTTTCAGATCGAAGAAATATTTGGTGTGCGGAGGTTTTATAAATTCCGAATCACCATCCTGCAACAACTGAACCGAATCAGCAAAAGGTAAAATATATGATTTCACCTCGCGCAATTGTACTTTCTGGTTTTCAAAACCGATAATTATCTCCGGATCTGTCTTTTTAACCACCTCAGAAATGGGCACTGTCGAAACTACCTGGTCGATGTTGTCAATAACATTGAAATAATTATTCAGAATGGCATCCAGTAATAAAAACAACAGGTAGTCGCTGCTTCGCTGCCGTGAAAGTCCTTTGCTTTCCCGGATTCGCTGACGGATATATTCAAAATAGTCACCTTTCTTTTCCTGGAAAGAGATCACATAATTTTTTCCCAGTAAAAAACTGATCTTTTCATTCTCAAGTTCCTGTTTTTCTTTGTCGTATGAAACGGATCGGATGGTGAAGAAAAGATGATTGTCAAATTCTTGCAGTTTGGTTCTTTCCGTTGTATCCACAATGTCCTGAACCACCAAGCGGTGCACATCCACCAAAGAGCAGACTTTACTTACCAGCTCAACATCATGAATACCGTGTATATTGAACCAGTAAAAATTCGCATCATCCTGATCTATTCCGGGAATATTGCTCGGATCAATATCTTTTATTTCAATATAGTTTTCAGCATTGTACCTGAACAATTGCATACTGGGCTTGTCCAGATACTGATGCCCAATAAATTGTGCTTTTAAAGGGTCGCTAAACCGGTCTTTACGCTTCTTTGGTTTTTTGCTCATCCAGGTCTTTTTTGTATACAATAGTTCTGTAAGGGAATGGTATTTCAACACCTTCCTTGTCAAAACGTTCTTTTACAGATTTCAACACATCACATTGCAGGCCAAAGGCTTCATCATTTCCGGGTGTCCATGCGTAAGCTCTCAGGTTTACAGAAAAATCTGACAAACCAGATACAAAAATCGTTACGGCTGGCGCTTTGTCTTTAATTTCCTGCTTTGTCCTGATATCCAGAAAGTTTTTATGCTGCTCAATTTCTTCCCGAATGATGGACATGGCCTTATCAATATTTGAATCGTAACTGATCCCGAAATCAATAAATTTCCTGATCCTTATATCGCTGATGGTACTGTTGATTATGGTTTCATCATTGATATTGGCATTCGGAATGATCATCCGCCGGTTTTCATAATTCCTGATCACCGTATGACGCAGTGTAATTTCCTCCACCACACCTTTCATAAGACTGCCCACCTCGATGGTGTCGCCAACCCTGAAAGGTTTGAACATCAATATAAAAATACCTCCGATGATATTGGCAAATGCTTTTTGCGAAGCAAACCCGATGATCGCTGCTAAAATTCCGGCACTGGCCAGCAAACCGGCACCCATTGTTTTTAAAAACGGGATCATCAGGAAGATGATGATAATGGCAGTAAAATAAATGATGAAACCAATGGAATTTTTAATAAAAGAAAAATTGGTCGGATCAACATTGATTCGTTTGGTGAATTTATTGATGATACGATTCATAATAAATCGTACCACAAGGTTCACCAGTGCGGCAGCAGCCAGCACAATGACCACTATCAAAATATAATGTAGCGTTTCGGAGTTCATCAAAGTTTACAAATTAAATCATTTTTCCCGGATCTACCCATTCGGTGAATTCCTCATCGGTCACATAACCTAGTTCCAGAGCCGATTCGCGCAGTGTAGTTCCTTCTTTATGCGCTTTTTTAGCAATTTCTGCAGCTTTCTCGTACCCGATATGTGTATTCAAAGCTGTTACCAGCATCAATGAATTTTCGAGGTTCTTTTTAATATCCTTTTCGTTGGCCTCGATACCTACCACCGCATTTTTGGTAAATGAAACACAAGCATCCCCGATCAGACGTGCAGCCTGTAAGAGGTTGGCCACCATCACCGGTTTAAACACGTTTAACTGAAAATGGCCGTTCATACCTCCCGCAGTTATTGCTGCATCGTTACCAATTACCTGGGCGCATACCATTGTCAGGGCTTCATTTTGCGTTGGATTGACCTTGCCCGGCATGATGGATGAGCCCGGTTCGTTGGCCGGCAACTGGATTTCACCAATACTGCATCGTGGACCAGAGGCCAGCATACGGATGTTATGTCCGATATGCATCAAACTTACTGCCAGCAATTTCAGCGCACCTGAAGTCTCCACCATGGCATCATGTGCCGATAATGCCTCGAACTTATTTTCAGCGGTAATAAATGGAAAGCCTGTCAGTTCGGCTATTTTCTTGGCCACTTTTTCAGCATAGCCCGGAGGCGTGTTGATGCCCGTGCCAACGGCTGTTCCGCCCAGGGCCAATTCAGTTAAATGCGGTAATGTGGCTTTCAATGCTTTTAGTCCATGGTCGAGTTGCGACACATAGCCTGAGAATTCCTGCCCGAGAGTGAGCGGTGTGGCATCCATCAGGTGGGTGCGGCCGGCTTTCACCATGTCTTTAAACTCATTGGCTTTTTTATTCAGTGCATCCCTGAGCATTTCGACGCCTGGAATGGTGGTTTCAACCACCATTTTATAGGCAGCGATGTGCATGGCTGTAGGGAATGTATCGTTTGACGACTGCGATTTATTAACATCGTCATTGGGGTGTAAAGCTTTGGATTTGTCGGTTAAACTACCCCCGTTGAGTACATGACCCCGGTTGGCGATCACCTCATTCATGTTCATGTTCGACTGGGTTCCCGAACCTGTCTGCCAGATCACCAGTGGAAAGTTGCCATCCAGTTTTCCTTCGAGTATCTCATCAGCTACGCGACCAATTAAATCTGCTTTTTCCCTGGCTAAAACGCCCAGATCGGCATTGGTAAGTGCGGCTGCTTTTTTCAAATAGGCAAATGCATCAATAATCTCCTGCGGCATGGAGCCCTCAGGACCGATTTCGAAATTCATTTTTGATCGCTGGGTTTGCGCACCCCAATATTTATCGGTTGGCACTTTTACTTCACCCATGGTGTCGTGTTCAATACGATATTTCATTCTATTTTTGGTTTAAATATTTAATTAGGTTTTATTTCTATTGTCTTTATAAAGCTTAAAAAAGCACTTCCAGTTCGTCTGCCGGATCGCCCCAAACAGCTTTGTTACCTTTCACCACGATGGGCCTTTTGATCAGCTTCGGGTTTTCTACCATGACCCTGATCCACTCATGATCATTAAATTTTTTGCCCTTATAGTCCGATTTATAAACCGCTTCCTGGGTTCTGATCATCTCGTACGGCTTTTTATGGAGCTTCATCAGCAGGGTTTCCAATTCTTTTTCCGTTAGTGGGTTTTTTAAATATTCAATCACTTCAATATCGTCAGTTCGTTTCTGCACATATTGCAGTCCGGCACGTGATTTTTTGCATCGTGGGTTGTGGTAAATGGTGTACATCATCGTCTCGTTTTTAAGACTAACAAATTTATTGAATTCTGTTGGATAAATCGGTATTTGTTTGAATTTATCGCCTTTGATAAATTAAATAATTTTGATATAAAAATTTTGAGGTTAATACCGGAATTTAATTTCCGGATGATGTGCAAAAAAAGACATCATAATTCCTGTTATCCGAAAAATATGACTGAATAATTGTACCTTTATTCCTTGTCTAAGGAAGATGGAGCACATTCAGATAAAGCAAAAATTCTTTAACGAAAAAATTAATTATCCAAAATTGAATCTAATTGTCATCTAGTACCAAACAAAGGAAGCATGAGAAATCTCCTGGGAACACACTTCGTTTTCAGGAGATTTCTCAATCGTACATCCTACGAAATGACAATGGAATGCTTAAAATAAACATGAACTTATTATGAAAATATTACTACTTGGCGCTACCGGCAGAACAGGAATTCAGTTTGTTCAGGAAGCTTTAAAAAGAGGGCATACAGTTTCTGCAATTGCTCGCAATCCTGAGAAACTAAAAAATTTCAAGATAGACATTACTGAAGGATCTCCTTATGACCTTAAAACCATGGAAAAAGCAATCTACGGATGTGATGCCGTGATCAATACACTCAATGTATCCAGAAAGTCAGATAATCCCTGGGCATCATTGGCAGCCCCAAAAGATTTGATATCAAAATCAGCATCTAATGCTTTAATTGCCATGGAAAAAAGAGGAATAAAAAGATTTGTCGCAATGAGCACCATAGGCGCAGGTCGCTCCTGGAAAAAATCGCCCGGAATTCTCAAATTTATGGTATCAGCCAGTAATTTAAAATTTGCATTCCGCGACCATGGAAGACAGGAGGGAATCCTTGAAAACTCATCTGTCGACTATACCATATGCAGGGCACCCATGCTTTCAAATAAGAAATATGATGGCAGTGCTGTTGCCACAGCAGAAGGGGTAAAACTTGCAAGCCGGGGTTTAAGCCGAAATTCAGCCGCTGAATTTTTTATCGATATCATCGAAAAAAATACACATATACGTGAAACGATCAGCATTTCAGACAAACCTGCCACTTAAAAGCGCTGAGTAATTATTGTTTCGCAGTTTGCATGCGAGGCAAGGCTCGATAAGGAAGGCAACCTGTATTTCGTTCATCATTTTTTTAATAACAGTAAGATGATTGAGGCTGATATTTATATGGCGAAGAAGAAATGATTCCCTTAAATAACTTCGAATTATATACTTTAATTAGTTTATTATAGATACTTGCATCCCTGTGTTCCAGTTAGAATTTTGTTCATTGAAACGGTTTAATCAAATATTGTATTTTTGAATAGCTAATGTGTGTTTCATTGTACTTAAATTTTTATGGAAATATTCATTATTGCCTTACTAACCATACTTGCCAGTGGCATCGGAACCATAACTGGTTTTGGTACCTCAACCATATTAGTACCTATACTTCTTTTCTACCTGCCTTTACCTGAAACCTTATTGGTGGTTGGGGTTATCCATTTTTCCGGTGACATATGGAAAATGATTTTATTCAGAAAAGGTTTCTACTGGAAACTAATATTAACATTCGGACTTACGGGTATTATTGCTAGTTTTCTGGGTGCACGGATTGTTTTTTCTGCATCACCTGAAGTATTACTCAGGA
>PKSW01000284.1 GCA_002869465.1 Marinilabiliales bacterium | reverse complement strand
TTCCTGGGGTGTTGGATTGGGATTGGGCTCATCCTTTTTACAGGCTTGAAAAACAAAAAAGAATCCAATTACAATAAGCAATACATGTTTCATAATAATGTGAATTTGGTTAACAATATGAAACGTAAATATGCTTTATTGGCTAAAAGGTTTTAAATGTAACGAATGTTTATTATAGAATATTGTTTCATTCATCCGCATAAAAATGGGAATCATCTTCATCATATTAAAAAAACCTCGCAACAAAATGCTGCGAGGCGATATCATTACCCAAATATTATCTCAATTAAAGAGCACCTTCATCATAGGCTCTCTCACAATGAATTGCGAAATCCAATCCAGAATCTTCTTCTTCTTCCTTAACTTTTACCGGCGTGATCAAATTGATTACTGCCAGCATTAAATAAGTAAACAGAAATGCATACAATGCACCAATTACCACTGCAATAACTTCTGTAAAGAAGAAGGTAAAATCCCCTTCAATCAGGCCGCTTTGCCCATTCACAGCTGACATGGCGAAAACACCAAGTGAAATAGTTCCAAGAACGCCTCCAATACCGTGCACACCCCATACATCAAGCGCATCGTCCCAACCAAATTTATTTTTATAATGTACAGCTATAAAGCAAATAGAACCAGCAGCAATACCAATGAGCATGGCAGCCCAAAGAGGCACAAAACCAGCGGCAGGTGTAATGGTGGCCAGTCCTGCAACAGCACCCGTTAATAAACCGACAAACTTGGGTTTACCTGTTTTTATCCATTCTATGATCAACCAGGTAATGGCAGCAAATGAAGCCGCTACATCTGTATTAAGAAATGCTAGGGTTGTAATGGCATCAACCTGTAATTCGCTACCCGCATTAAAGCCATACCAGCCAAACCAAAGTAAACCCGTTCCAATGGCTACCAGCGGAATGCTGTTAGGAGGTGATTGATTGTCACGTCTACTACCCACATAAAATACGGAGGCCAACGCCGCAAAACCGGCTGTAGCATGAACGACTATACCACCGGCGAAATCGAGCACACCCCATTCAGCCATAATGCCACCACCCCAAATCATATGTACAAAAGGATAATAAACAAATAATTGCCAGAATACCAGAAAAATAAGATATCCTTTAAATGAGACCCTGTTTACAAAAGCACCGGTAATTAAGGCAGGGGTTATAATGGCAAACATCATCTGGTAGGCAATAAAAATATACTCAGGATATTTTCCATCAGCACCTGCAAATGACTGACCAAACGGCACCCCCGTCAGGAAAGCTAAGTCAAGGTTTCCAATAATACCACCTAAACCGCCACTAAAACATAGAGAATAACCGACAGTTACCCACATAATAGTTGTAATACCCAGAGAAACAAATGTTTGCATCATTATCCCAAGGATATTTCTTTTGCCTGCTAATCCCCCGTAAAAGAATGCAAGGCCTGGTGTCATGAGCATAACAAGGCTCGTTGACAAAATCATGAAAGCTGTTGTACCTGTATCAAACATAATTATTGTTGTTTTAAGTTTTAATTAAAAATTAATTGCAAAAACACCATATATCTTTTTCGCCATGGGATTGCTAATGAGTGTAATTGAAATGGGTAATTCATATTTTGAACTAATTGGAATGCCTTTGCTGGCTTTTATGCCCAGATTAACGACTCCAATTTTATCTCCGTAATAACCAGTTTCACCAACATATCCTGTAGATGGATCTGCTGGCTTTGGTTTTGTCAAATTCAAACCGAGAAAGGCATCAAATCCAATGGATTTAATGTTTGTGCTATATATTAACTCGGCATACGTTGAATACTGAATTCCAATTTTTTGATTAAAATCACTACTTGACGGATCATCATCAATTTTTGCAGCATCTGCACCATAAAAATTGACTGCAATTAAAAAACTCAGAGGAATTTTTTCAGTACCATTAAAAGTTAACATACCTTCAAGAACATGACCGGTTCGTTGCTCTGTATATTCAAATTGGTTGTAATTAACTGTATCATTCGGGAAAAAATAATCGGTTACCTGCACAGTAAACATCCCTTTAAGGAATGTATAATTCAAATACCAATCAAACTCACTAATAAAATTAACACCTCCAAGGGAATAGGAACTCCAACTACCGATCTGAAAATTACCCATATTTAATGCTATATTAGGTTGAATATTCGGAGAACTTCCATTGTATTGTCCTCCACGCCAAATATACCTGCTAACCAAGTCAGCATTAAATTCTAGGCTGAGCCAACTATTATTCTCTTTTTTTATTTCCTCATGTTCCTGACAAAAAATTGGTACAGCAAGAATAATCAAGAGAAAAACCATAAATGAAACTAAAAGTAAATTTTTCATATCACACCTTTTATTTATATTGTTACGAAATTAACAGTAAGAAATTAGCGATGAAATAGGCAATTTCGCTTAATCTTTTCTAGGTAAAGATGGAAGATGTATAGGTAATTTACTTAATTAAAAGCCTTGAAAGAAAGAGAAGGATTTAAAACATTTATAGTTTGATAAGTTTGTTCTTAATGGCATATTTCACCATGTCCACCGATGACTTCAGTCCAAGCTTTTGCATGATATGACTTTTATGTGCATCTACGGTGCGAATACTTATAAATAGTTTATCTGCAATTTCTTTATTGATATAACCTTCACCAACAAGCTTGATGACTTCTATTTCACGCTCTGTTAAACTATTATTGGCATCAGGTTCAGGTTCTGAATTGACAGGAGCACTGCCTCGGTAATTGTTTATAATGGTTTGTGAGATCTCTTTATTGAAATAAATTTTGCCGTTCATAACGGAATGAATCGCTTCTAAAAGCTCTGAACTTTCAATATCCTTGGAAAGATAACCATTGGCACCTGCTCTTAATGAGCTTAGAATAAATTCTTCATTATTGTGCATCGAAAGTATGAGAATCTTGATATCAGGATATAATTTGGTGATCTTTTTTGTAACCTCAATTCCTGACATATCTGGAAGGCCGATATCCGTAATTATGAGGTCGGGATGCTTATGTTGTAATTTCTCAAACAACACTTTCGCATTTGGCGCCTCCTCAATAACCTGAATATTTTCTTCATCATCGAGTATGGATTTAATACCATCGCGAAACAGTGTATGATCGTCAACTAATATGATGTTAATTGCTTCCATAATGAAAGTTCTTAATTTGCAAAACTACTTTTGTACCCTTTCCGGAAGTTCCGGTTATTTTTAAATCACCACCTAACAATTCCGCCCTGTATTGCATGTTATTCAAACCGTTACCATTGGGTTTATTCATATCGTCAAATGAAACACCAGTTCCATTATCTTGTATTGATAACTTAAGTTCACCATTCTCAACACATAAATCGAGGTTAACTTGCGTTGCCATGGCATGTTTTATCACATTATTTAATGCTTCCTGGACAATGCGGTATAAATAGGTTTCATATTTAGAATTTATAATTGGCTTATCTATTTCAATATTCACATTTATATTAATTTCAGAGCTGTCAGCTATTTCTTTTGTAAGATTTCGAATTGCCGTTTCCAATCCGAAAGCCGTTAATACGGCAGGCATCAATCCGTTAGAAATATTTCTTATTTCTTGCATGGTTATCCTGAACAATTCTTCGCTTTCACTAATAATCTGTTTGGCTTCTCCCGGCTCTTCTTTTAAAGCTCGTTCCACTTTCAATTTATTAGTTAGGATAAGTTGGCCGAGCCCATCATGCAATTCTTTGGATAATCGTCGGCGTTCAAGTTCCTGGCCATCAATTAGCGAGTTTAATCTCAGTTTCCTCTCCTCCTCCAACTTCTCTGATTGGGCTTTCAATTGCATGGTCATTTTATTAAAAGCATGAACAAGATCACCGACTTCATCATTTGCTTTGTAGTTTAATGTTTGTCCGAATTCACCTGCAGCTACCTTATCAGTCTTTCCGATCAATGACCTGATGGGTGCGGTAATCATGGCAGTCAACAGCGCTACAACACCTAGCAAAAGAAGGAATATAATAAACGTTAAATACATGATATTGCTCTTTATCGAAACAATTGGCACCATGGCTTCTTTGGTATCAATTTCAGCTAGAATAGCCCAGTTAAGTCCCGGAACATCAAGCGTGCTGAAAGATGACAATACTGATACATTTCGGTAATCCTGAATTTCTTTGGTGCCGGTGATGCCGTTAAAAGCTTCCTTCACGCCTTCAGTGGCAACTTTGGTTTTTAGTACCGAATTATTTTCAAACCTGGACGTGCTACGCAATAAATAATCGCTGCCCACCAAATATGTTTCGCCGGTTTTTCCAAGCCCGTTGTAAAGACGGTTTTCAAACATTATATCATTTATCACCTCAATAGGGATTTCAAGAATAACAGCTCCTTTTTCCCCTTCCGCATTATCATTTACTCTAGATGCTATCCAGATTTTTAATTCACCTGTTCCATCCAGTTCATTCATATCTTTTAAAATCCAATCGTTTGACGAATTGAGTTCCTTTAAAATATTTAATTGAACTTTATCAAGCGGTAATATGTATAAATCGTTTTTTACTGCTTTATCATTCATATTTATCATCAAAGCCCCTGATTTACTAATGAATATGATTTTCGAATAGTTGTTTCCCGCTTCAATGTAATCTTTAATAAAATTGTTATATGCATTCGACACGCGATTATTTACCGGATCATCAAGCTGACTTATCAGACGAACAATCTCTTTGGTATCATCCAGCCGCGATAAATTTGAGATATCACTTGCACATTGCGCAAAAAAATTTTGAATTCTGTTCGTTTTTTCAATCCGCAGGGAAGTTAGCTGATCGAATGTCCGCTGTACTAAAGCTGATTTGGCTTTTTCATAAGAATATTTTCCGATAACATAAGTTGAGATAAGACTCAGGATGAGCACGAAT
>PKSW01000356.1 GCA_002869465.1 Marinilabiliales bacterium | reverse complement strand
AACAGGCTAAATCTTAATCAATTATATGAAACAGGTGCGTATTATGTAAATTATTTCAACGAAAAGGATGGCTTTAATAATTATGCAGGCAAGAATCCGGTTATTGATAAAGATGGCGTCATATGGCTTGGGACAGATGATGGAATAATCAAGATTAATTCTGAAATCTTAAAAAATCTATCGTTCAATCAGCAAAGAATTACCTTAAATGACATCCATTTATTTAATGAAAAATTGGACTGGGATAGTATTTCTAAAATTGATCTGTGGACTCAAACTCCGTTAGACGGCTTTCAACTAAAATACGATCAGAATTATTTAACATTTTACTTTGATGTAAATAACTTATCTGACAATAATAAAGATTTATTTAGCTACAAATTGGAAGGTACCGATAAAGACTGGACACGCTACTCATCAAATAGATCGGCCACCTATTCTCATCTGAATCCCGGTCATTATACATTTTATGTCAGATCCAGAAATCTCAATACCAATGTAGCTGCTGTCCCGCTGGAATTAAACTTTATCATAAAAAGGCCATGGTGGCAAACATGGTGGTTTTATCTAATTTTAGGAATTCTTTCAATTGGAATAATTCGCTTTTATACATGGCGACAGGTTAATAAAGCAAAGGAAAAAGGAAAGCTAAAAGCAAAATTCGAAAAACAAATTTCTGAATTAAAAATTCAAGCATTACAGTCCCAAATGAACCCTCATTTTGTATTTAATGCATTAAACTCTATTCAAGGTTTTATTATCGAGAAGAATGTGGATGAAGCGTTAAGATATTTATCAGACTTCTCTAAAATTCTGAGGCAGACATTGGATAATACTTCGAAAAGGTATATTTCACTAAATGAAGAAATTGAATATTTAAAGCGCTACTTAAATCTGGAAAAAATGCGTTTTGAGGACCAACTCATTTCATCAATACAAGTTGACAAAGAACTTGATGTGGAAAATGTATTAATCCCCCCCATGATCTTACAGCCATTTGTTGAAAATGCTATACAACATGGACTGCTTCATAAAGAGGGAGTAGGCAGATTGGAAATCAATATTAGTAAAAAGGATAAAGATTATTTTATTTGTACAATTAAAGACAACGGGATAGGAAGAGAAAAGTCGGAACAGTTTAAAAAAGTGGTGCAGGAATATACGATTAAGGGTACAAGGCTGACCCAAGATCGTATCAACCTTTTAAATAACACTGTTAATAATGCCAAGGGTCGTATTTATTTTACGGATCTTAAAAACAAATATGGGGAGGCCACCGGAACAATCGTTTCAATTGAATTGCCATTCATTTAATTGGAAGCCTCAAATTATTGAAAACCAATTTCATAGTCGTTATTCTCCCATCTTATCAATATGCCGGTCTTGTACATTTTATGTACTTTTAATTAATAATCCAATAACAGAATAAAAATGCTACATTATATTTTATAGAATGCCGATCCGGAAGCGTTTACCATGTTTGGCAGAGATATCAGGTGGTATGGGTTGTCGTTCTGGTTCGCTACAACAAAACCCCTTTAAATCATGATTTAATGGGGTTTTATTTTTAATGGAACCGCTACTAACCCATTTATAACAATCAGATAATGAGCGAAATAAATTAATATTGTGTGATGATTAAATGCTAGTTTTGTAACTTAAGCCTATTGTACGATCGGGCTTAAAAACAACCTAAATAACTAGGGAATTTTGAAAAATTGTGTACATCCTTGATGAAGCATTGAGCTTACGCCTCAATGGCAGCGTTGTTGAAAACCTTATCAATCATTCTCATGGGCCAACGTCCGTTTCCGCAAGATAATGGACAAGCCGCAGTATTCAATGAAATTGTCAGGAGCCGTTTGTCTGTGATAGCTGCCATCGTAAGGATTGAAGAAGCGATACGTATACGACTTGGAAACCGCCCAGAGGATTTCCTTTTTGTCTTTGTTGGCCCTGTTGAGTGGTATGAGGTGAGCGTCCGAATGACTGACAGGCATCCAATCAGGGTTTTTCTTCACGTCATCTATGTCCTCATCCTGGTACATAGGCCGTTCGATGCCGAAATACCGGCGCAGAATAAGCGAAAAAACAGGGTGCTTGATAGTTCCCCAGGGGTCCATATCCTTGGGTATCCAGTAAACTTCTGCAATGATCTTCAGGTTATTTTCGCTTTTGGGATTCACGCTTTCCAAAATGGCTTTCTGGCCATTTTTCACATCTGAATATTCCTTCAAACCATGGGGTAAAAGTACCAGTGGCCGATACGCAAAATCCTCTTCCCCGTGTGTTTTGATTTTTAACTCCGCTACCATCGCTTCCCAGATTTTCTTATGCAGGATCTGGCAGTTCGTGATGAACAATACCTTGGTCTTGTACTTGTAAAATAATTTGAAAAAGGTCCATATACCGCCAATTACTGTTAGCAAAGTAATGGCAAGGGTGTTCCATAAGTTGATCGAATCCATGGGCTTAAAAACAGGTTAATTTTCAATGTTGAAAGATACTAAAATCTGAAATTGGATACGACCAATTCTTTATGAAAATGTGCGATGTATGATCATTAATGTTGTTGCCAGTCTTTCATGGCTTTTCCTGTCAGGGATTTTTTGCAATGAACGATCTCCGAAGGGTGTCCGGCAAACACCAGTTCGCCACCCTTATCGCCACCTTCAGGCCCCAGGTCGATGATCCAATCGGAAGCCCGGATGATATCCAGGTTGTGTTCCACAACGATGATGCTGTGGCCGGCCTCCACCAATTTCCGGAAGACTTTTAATAAGCGCTCCACATCCTGCATATGCAGGCCCGTGGTGGGTTCATCGAAAATGTACAGGCCTTTTCCGGCTTGTTCTTTTATAACATGCGAAGCCAGTTTCAGGCGTTGCGTTTCGCCTCCCGAAAGGGTGCTTGTGGCCTGCCCGAGGGTTACATAGCCCAGCCCGATGTCGTCAAGTACTTTTAATATGCTGTAAATTTTAGGCTGATCCCTGAAGAATACCAGGGCTTCACTTATTTCCAGGTCGAGCACATCGCTGATGGAAAGCGCATTATAATGTACTTCCAGCAGCTTGCTTTTATACCTTTTTCCGTGGCAGCTGTCGCAGCTTACCCAAACGTCGGAAAGGAAATCCATGGAAACTTTCAACTGCCCCATACCTTTGCAGGTATCGCAGCGTCCGTCTTTGCTGTTGAATGAAAAATGCGATTTTTTTAATTTGCGTTTTTTCGCTGCTTCACTCGAAGCGAATAATTCACGAACCAGGTCGAACAAACCGGTGTACGTAGCCGCCGTGCTGAGGGGAGAGGTGCCGATCTTCTGCTGATCGACCACCAGCAAATGATCCATTTGGCTGAAGGAAATACGGTCGCAATTCAATGCTTTTCCGGCTTTGAAAGATTTGGCGATCACATCAAAGGCCAGCGATGTTTTTCCGCTTCCCGACAATCCTGTCACCGATATAATTCCTCCCGAAGGAATATGCAGGTCAATATGCTTTAAGTTATGTGCAGAGGCACCGGAAATAATAATGCCTTCAGGCAGGGGTCGGGATTGTGTGGATATTTTCGTTTGATGCGCCTGCAAATATCTTCCGGTGATGGAATGGGGTTGGTTCAAAATGTCGCTGACAGGTCCCTGTCCCACAATTTCCCCTCCATGTGTGCCGGCTCCCGGACCGATGTCAATGATATGATCGGCCTGTAACATGATAGCCGGGTCGTGCTCTACGATGATCACCGTATTTCCATTTTCTTTCAACTGCTGAATGGCTTTCATCAGGTGTTGTGTGTCGTGGGGATGCAAACCTGTTGTGGGTTCATCCAGCACATAGGTCAGTCCGCACAGGTCAGCCACCAGTTGGGTGGCGATACGCAGGCGCTGGGCTTCGCCACCGGATAAAGTGGCCGTCGGCCGGTCGATGGATATATAACCCAATCCAATTTTGTCAAGCGTGCTTAGTTTACTGATGATCTGATCAATAATCGACTGGCTTCTTTCCAGGATGCCGCCATCCAATTGGATATGCCTGAAATAGTCCAAGGCAGCCTGTATTGACTTTGATGACAAACCGGCAATATCCATTTTATCAAAATACACTTCGAGTACTTCCTTCCTGAAACGCTTTCCCCGGCATTCGGGGCAGCTTATTTCGCTCATGATCAATTCGTAGGCTTCACCGCGCTTACCACCCCGCTTAATCTCGTATTCCTCGTTGATATAATTGACAAACCCTTTCCACACTGTTTTCATATTATGGGTTCCGGTTCGGTTACCGCGCTTAAAATTCCATGAAACCTCATACACTTTTTCACCGGTGCCATGCAGCGCTATATGTTGGGCTTCTTCGGTAAGTTGATCATAAGGAATCCCAAAATCAATATTCTTTTGCCTCCCCACTTCGATAAGGGTGTTAACGAATTGTCCATACGGATCACCAAAATAGTTACCGGGTGGGCTTCCTTCCATGGCACCATCTATCAAAGGTTTTTCGGGGTGATTGATAAATTGCTCGGCTGTAGTCGTGATCATGATGCCCAGTCCTTTGCAACTCGGGCAGGCCGCATCCATATTGTTGAATGAAAACTGTGATGCGGGCATTGTGGTAAATGAACCATCGGCCAGCTTTCCTGCTCTTGAAAACAGCAAACGGTAGAGGTCAAAAATCTCAGTGGCCGTGCCTAATGTCGACCTGGGATTTTTTTGAAACGGACTTTGACGTATGGCAATGGCAGGAGTGAGGCCGGAACATTGCTCGAGTTCGGCTTTTTTTACTTTGCTCATCATCCGGCGGGCATAGGATGAAAGGCTTTCTGTAAACCGGTTGCGGCTTTCGGCATATATGGTATCGAATGCCAGGGATGATTTGCCACTACCTGAAACTCCTGTTATGACGGTTGTTTTGTTGAGTGGGATCCTGACATCAATATTTTT
>PKSW01000420.1 GCA_002869465.1 Marinilabiliales bacterium | reverse complement strand
TTCCCATTCCGAACAGAGAAGTTAAGCCTGCCAGCGCCGATGATACTGCCATACCAGGTGGAAAAGTAGGTCGTCGCCAAGACTATAAAACCCCGTTTCTTATGAAACGGGGTTTTTTTATGGAATAAATTCACCATAATAACGTTTATCATCTTCATTAAGCTGCTTTTATAATTTATTAAGAACTACCATCAGAAAAAAAACTTGTCAGCATCAAATTTCTTTAAATTTGGGTTTTAATAATAATTCCGTTCAACTTGCGAAATAATCCGTATTTCATATTAATAATTGTTTTCTTTATAACGATATGTTCCTTCACAAAAAGCATTTCGCAAACCGATTCCACTTTTATAAAAACTGATACGCTCATATCCATATCAGATTCAACTTATAATTCCATTGATACGCTTTATATAAATGACACAAGTTTTATAAAAAGCGATTCATTAAATATACAAGATTCGACTGCTACAGGCGTTAAACCTCCCCCACTACCCAGGGAAGTTCTTCCCGTATTAACAAAAGCTGATTCATTACGGGTTTCATATTTCATTGGTTCAATTGACAGTTTAAAATCTGAAGCATTCCACCCAATCGATACAAGTATTTTACGGTTTCATCAGTACGACCCCTTAAAGTTTGGCAACCAGTTTTATTCAACACTAAGTAATATAGGACTTGTGCATAAGAATTTTGTGTATACACCACATTTTACTACTGGTTATAACCTGAACAGTCACATGTTTGACAAATACATGTATTTTAATTCAGAGGTTGAATATTACCAGCAGGTAATCCCATATACGGATCTACGTTACACAATGGGCCCCAAGAAAGAGCATAATTTCTATTTGATTTTTAGCAGGGAATTATTTAGGGGATTTTCTATTGGAATTGACCTTGGCATTATCCAGTCGCCCGGTGAATATACAAATAGTAAAAGTGATGACAATAAAGTATTCATAACCGGTCAATATTATACTCGCAATAAAAGATATGGCGTAATCGCAAATTATCTGCGCGATAAAATAGAAGTGCAAGAAAATGGGGGTATTACAAATGATAGCATATTTGAATATAATTTACAACCTGACAGGGCCATAATGCCTGTAAATCTTTCTAATGATAAAAATCTTGTTATACAATCCGGCTTTTATATTGAGCAATATTTCAATTTGCTTAAACCCAAGTCGAAAAATGATTCAACCACCAGAAAGATTGACGCCGGAAATATTTCATATGCAATCCAATATCAGCGTAACCAGAAGATTTATACAGGCGATCCCATGGATGCATTTTATGCTCCTTATGCACCTGCAATTGATTCCTCAACCACGTTCGACTCACTCTCTCAAATCAGGCTGCGTAACACATTCAAATGGTCAAACCAGGGATATAGTGCGGATAAATTAAGTGAAGTGTTTAATTTATCTTTTGGTGCACATTATGATTTCATTGAGCAAACCCTACCCTATGATTCGGTTAAAACTAATTTAAATCAAATCATTCCATTTGCTGGGATTTCACTCAAGTTATTTAAATCCTCGTACCTGAAAGCCAATGCAAATCTGATTTTTGGTGATTATAATGGCGGCGATTTTAATATCAATGTGGAACTGGACCAGTTTCTAGGAACGGAATTATGGAATTTAGGGCAATTGCATGTCCAATTGAATTTAACTAGTCAAATGCCTTCTTGGTTTTATTCTGAATACCAATCGAACAGGTTCAGGTGGTCAAATGATTTTGAAAAAGAAAATATTTTAAAAATTGCAGCCGCTTACCAATACAAGTTCCTTGAGGCTGGTTTTAATTTTACCACCTTAAATAACTACACCTATTTAAATGATTCCGTCAAGCCACAGCAATATGAATCGCCATTTACAGTGCTACAGGTATTTGCACAAGGAAATATACCCATTAAAAAATTTGGTGTTGACACTCGTTTGATTTATCAGGTATCAAGTAATTCTGATATATTACGCATACCTATGTTCGTTGGTATCATGAATATATATTTTAGATCTGAAATTTTTAAAAAAGCAGCCACTCTGCAAACCGGTTTTCAACTGAATTATTTCACTTCTTATCTTGCGGATGCATATATGCCTGAGTTGAGAAGGTTCTATATTCAAAATGAAAAGAAAATCGGAAATTATTTGTACGCCGACGTTTACGTGACATTACAAGTAAAAAGGGCATCTCTATTTATTAAATACAGTCATTTCAATAGTTATTTTGGTAATTATACCTATTATATGGCGCCCCACTATCCAGATCGCGATGCCAGGTTTTATTTTGGAGCTGCCTGGCGTTTCCATGATTAGAATATTTTTCAAATGAACCTGCGCTATAAAGTATATTTGATTTCTTGGAAACGGGAGCCTGGTGGAATGGCTAAAAATCTACCCCCAAGAGAGCCCATTATTTCAAAATAAAACCAAACAGGTAGGCTCGGAATGGCAAAGAGAACTTTATTAGCCTTTGCTTTAACTACTGAGACCCCAGCGTTAATTTATAAAACTTCAGCGTTTATACATCTCTTTCATTTTTACCTTTTAATGAAGGTATCTTTGAGTTATTGTTAACTTAAGCATACTTCCATGAAAACATTTACGCTAATTACAACAATTTTGCTCACAGCATCAGTTTCTTTAGCTCAGTACAACAAAATTGACACTTCTTTCTACAGCCAAACACTTGGGGAGGAAAAAATGGTAGACGTTTACTTTCCGCCAGGCTACGACGAAAATCCGGATTTGTTTTACTCAGTGATCTATTACCTCCATGGCTGGACTCAGAACCAGAACGATATAAGCGAAATGCTTTACTACACTGAATTATTGATTAACAATAATTCTATTCAACCAGTGATCATGGTCTGTGCCGATAACAGCCCTGGACCATTTGGTGGTTCCATGTACACAAATTCTATTTTGTGGGGCGATTACGAAGAGTATATGACAAACGACCTGATCAATTGGATAGAATCTTCTTTCCGTGCCATGCCATCAAAAGACCACAGGGCTTTATTGGGTAATTCCATGGGTGGATACGGAGCTTTCAGGTACGGTATTTTGTACAAAGATAAGTTCAGGGCATTAGCCGCAGCAGCAATAGCCGTCATCAATCTTACTGATTCTTATGTAGAATACACCCGCCAAAAGATCATGCTAGAAAATCCAGGGGCTTCATTTTATTATGATTACTATAATACAGGTATTTCAACCATGGGCATGTTTTTATTCTGTGGTGCTTTTTCACCGAATTACAATACGCCTCAAACGTATATAAATCCTCGAATAGTGGAATTTACTATGGATGAAAACGGAGCATATATTGATACAATTGTTCAAAAATTTAAAAACAATAGTATAGCCCATTTGATCCATCAACTTTCACCTGATGACAGTGTTGGTATTTTATTTGGTTGCGGAAGTGCTGACGAAAACATTTATCCATGCCATATTGCATTTAAGGATACCCTTAATATGCTTGGTCTGCCATATGAATTTTACGATCATTCAGGTGGGCATACAATGCCAGATGGGTTTAAAGAACGAGCGTTAATTTTTATCGACTCGTTATTGATGCCACCTGTGTTATACACTGGAGTAGAAGAACCATCAAATCAAAACATAAGGTTTGGTATGCAAAGTTATCCTAATCCATTTGATCAGTCAATAAACATAAGCTACACATTATCAGAGTTATCTGATGTACATATTCATCTTTTCGATGCTTTGGGCACCAAAGTGAAGGAAATTGATGTTGGACAACAACAATCCGGCACGCACAAAATCCATATAAACATGTTAGTTATGCCGAGTGGTGTGTATTTTATCCAGTTATATGCGAACAATCTAAAAGTAACCCGTAAGGTGTTAAAGATAAGGTAATTATTTGACATCCAACATCATTATTCATATCTTACAATGTCAAACTGAACTATGTTGAACTTAAAACCAAATGCCATGAAAAAGTTACTATTTACCATTATTGTTTGTTTGTTTTCTTTATCACTTCTTTCTCAATCCTGTTTACCTGAAGGGATTGAATTTACAACGCAAGAACAGATTGATAATTTTCAGGCTGAGAACCCTGGTTGTACGGAAATTGAAGGGGATGTGACAATCGAAGGGAATGGCATTACTAATTTAAATGGATTGAATGTATTAACTTTCATAGGGGGCGGCTTTTCTATCATTGGAAACGATTCCCTGACCAACCTGAGTGGTCTCGAGGGATTGACTTCCATTGGGGGTAATCTTATTATCGGATACCTCGAGCCATGGACATTTGATAAAGGGAATCCATTATTACAAAGTATTGCTGGATTAGGTAATCTGACAACTATTGGGGGAAACCTTAAGATTGGTAATAACGATTCCCTGACCAGCCTGACAGGATTATAGGGTGTTAATTACTTTGGCGGAGGCATTAGTATTAATAATAACTCTACCCTATCCAGTTTAACAGGACTAGATAATGTAACTACCATCGTGGGAGGCCTTTCAATTTGGAGCAACGATGAGCTGACAAGCTTGGCGGAATTGGAGGAATTGTCTTCCATCGGGGGAGGCATTTGGATTAGTTATAACTCTGTCCTGACCAGCCTGACAGGATTAGAGGGATTGTCTTCTGTTGGAGGAGACGTTGAGATTAATGATAATGATGCCCTGACCAACATAGCGGGATTGGAGGGACTGTTTTCTATTGGGGGAAACTTTAATATTGGCAGTAACGATGCCTTGACCAGCCTGACAGGATTAGAGGGATTGTCTTCTGTTGGAGGCATTTGGATTCATGGTAACTCTGCCCTAACCAACCTGATGGGACTGGAAGAACTGACTTTCATCGAGGAAAACCTTCTGATTGAAAATAATTATGCCCTGGCCAGTTTGGCGGGACTGGAAGGACTGACTTCCATCGGAGGCATTGGGATTTATGGTAACTCTGCCCT
>PKSW01000201.1 GCA_002869465.1 Marinilabiliales bacterium | reverse complement strand
TAAAGTTGTGGGTGCCGACACCCGTTGCATGGCAGATGGCATTTCTTCCGTTGGTGCATTTCTAAGAGTAGCCCAGCCTGATGATCCGGTAAATAATTTATATCTGGATTTCAATATTCCTATTGCTAATGATGGCGTTGATCCAATTGATTCACTCCAGGTTTTGATTGATATCTGGGCTGGCTGTATTAACACTCAAATATCAGAAAAAGAACAGGATATCCAGGTAAAAGTTTTTCCAAATCCTGCAACACAACAAGTTGTTTTTTCTGTTATCGGCAACCCAGTTCTTCAATCACTTCAGATAATAATTCATGACGTCAGTGGCAGATTGATAGAGGAACTGAATGGACAAACAGGTTCAGTCATTGAATGGGATGTAAGCAACTTACCTAAAGGCATCTATCTTTATAAGATCATTCGTAATCATCAATACAATTATGCAGGAAAAATATCTGTCAATTAATTTATTTCTCCTGCTGATTTGACTTCTTCTTGTTGCTAACGTATTAGTATTATAAGCATACTAACTTTTTATGCTATCTGAACTAAGTGATATTATTAAACAAGTTAAGCAAGGTGATCATTCAGCGTTTAAGATCCTCGTTGAGAAACATCAGCTGTATGCATACAAATTGGCTTTCAGAATATTATATGATGACGAGGAAGCTAAAGATGTTGTACAAGATAGTTTTATTAAGATTTGGAAAAATATTCACTCTTTTAACAGCAAGCAAAAATTCACCACATGGATGTATAAAGTTGTTACGAATACTGCCATAGACAGATATAGAACAATCAAAAAATCTTCTAAAGTGGATTTTACAATGGTAAATGAGGCCATTAACAATCTTTCAGATAAGAATACTCTCATTGATTTCGAGAACAAGCAATTGGGAGAATTGATCAAATATCTGGCTGACAAACTTCCTGAAAAACAAAGATTGGTATTTGTGTTAAGAGACTTGCAGGGAATGGAATCGCAGGAAGTACAGGAAATCTTGGTAATATCAGAAACAGTGGTTAAGAGCAATTTATACCATGCACGAAAAACAATTAGAGAAAAGTTACAGACACTTATGGCATACGAAAGGAGGTAGATATGGACTGCAAAAAAATTCAAAATAAAATAGATGATTTGGTTTATTCAAACGGAATTCAACTTGAGCTGCAGGAGCAATCGCATTTAACTGAATGTGCTGTTTGCCAGAATTACTATACTAATGTGATAGAGACGAAACAGTTTTTGCAAAAAATCCACGAATTGGAACCTGTTTTGGACAAACCTGAAGAATTAACGGAATCAATTATAAAGTCAATTACTCAGGAGCAACAATATCATACAAACAATAAGTTTCGCTATACGTTTTTTACACGGGTTTTGGCCGCTGCTGTAGTTGCACTTTTAATAACCCTTGGAATTGAGCAATACACGGTTTTAAATAAGATCCAACTACTTGAAGTAAAAATGGGCAAAGTGCAACACGATCATCCTACAAAATATCTAATTAATAGAGCCAGCTTGATTGATATCGAGCAAATACTTAAAGTAAGTGAGAATGGTTATGCACTTAAAAATATTCTAACATGGCATCAGATTGAGCAATTTAAAAACTCTGATTTTACTTTCAACGACTTACAACGTTACAATAATAAAGCCGGCACGTTAAATTCTTTTTTTAAGTAAAACATCCAGATAAAGATAAAGTCATGAAAAAAACATATTCCATATTACTACTTAGCATTTTAATTATTTTCAGTGCTTGTCGAGAAATTACAGTGACAACAAAAATTAATCCTGATGGTTCATTTACACGGGTTATAAAAATAACAGGAGATTCCGCTGATGTATTTAGAAAGGATCTCCCCTACCCGATTGATGATAGCTGGTTAATGGAAGTTAAACACGATTCTGCCGACACAAGCATGTATGTCACCTACACAAAAACCTATTCAAATAGCGACTTGCTAAATTATGAAATGCAAAACGATACTGGGTGGATGAGTCAGTTAGACCGTAAGGTAGACATAAAAAAAAGGTTTGGTTTTTTCTATTCCTATATCACTTTTTGCGAAACCTATAAAGCCATCAAGCCTTTCGAAAAACTGAATTACCCGAACAAGCTGACACCGGAAGAAATACAATACTTGTCAGGAAGTAAAATACCAATTACAGTAAGCGATTCAGTAATGGCTAAACAGGTATCGGATAAATTCGATGAATTATTAATTGAGGCCCTGGCAAACGAAATAATCAGCACTTTGGAAAATGGGATTAAAAAATTAAATGACCCCCAGCTTAATCCTGAAACTGTGGAATTTTACAGAGATAGTATTGAATACAAATTGAATGATTATTATGAAGACATGAATGTGTATATCGACTTTTACAAGGAGTGGACAGGCAACGAATCGGTAATAAAGTTAAAGACGCTGGATCCGCCATTATTCAAAGAACTCGATAGAAATGTATCTATGCTGCTGAATGCCATCTTTATGGATAGTTATTCACAAACCGTGGAGATGCCGGGGCTCATAACTGAAACAAATGCCAAATCTGCAACAGGAAACAAAGTAAGCTGGAATGTAAACGGCGATAAGTTTTTATTTGAAGATTACAAAATGCAAGTTGAATCAAGGGTGATAAATTATTGGATGTTTGCTTTAACAGGGTTCTTGGTGCTCGTTCTGATTGTATTCTTATTAATGAAAACGTTTAGGTAAAGAATTGGGGCAACTCATTGATAATCTTTAATATGAGCTCACTTTTACACTAATAATTTGGAAAAAGAATAGAAAAGAGCTACTTTTATAAAACTTACGTTAACTTAAAAAACTATCATCATGAGAAAAGGGAACCTAAATCTTTCTTTCTTCTTATTAATTCTGGGAATACTGCTTATAGTTGAATGCGGCAGTAGCGAAAGAACAAATAACAATAGTAAACCTGAAACTGGCATTTTTACTGATCCACGAGATGGTAAAATCTATAAAACTGTAAAAATCGGAGATCAATGGATTATGGCTGAAAATCTTGCATATAAACCAGATAATGGAAAATATTGGGCATATGAAAATGATGAAAACAATATCGCAATATATGGTTACCTGTATGATTGGGAAACTGCTATGAATATAGCACCAGAAGGTTGGCATTTGCCTTCAAGAAAAGAATGGATGGCTATTCAAAAAACCTTAGGTGCTAAGTTGAATATTTATCCTTATTTGGAAAAGATATATCCTAAACTGATAGTTGGCGGAAGCAGTGGTCTTGATATGTTGTTAGGAGGTATGCGCACATGTGATGGAGAATTTAAATACCTTGGTGACAAAGCCAGGTTTTGGAATTTCGACAATTCAGGTGAAAAATCCGTTTATGGTTTAGATAGTAACAAAGATGGTGAACCACATGGTCTAAGAGGTAGCAAAGCTCCATGCGCATATAATAATGGATTCCAAAAAAGTTGCCCGGGTTATAATGTTCGTCTTTTCAAAGATTAAATGTTTATCTGAATAATTACTATTGATTCCTATTAATAATTTAAAATAATGGAAAAAGTAAAAAAATCACGTTTATCTGGAATCCCAGCCTGGGCATGGTCTTTAATGACTTTCTTCGCGACAATAGGAATTTTCGAGTTATTAGAACTTCTTCCATCGATACCTGACCCAATAGACGGTTTCGATTATGAGCTCATAATGGTTGTAATAATCTATGCAATATTTCTTACCACTGCCTGTTTTTTTATATGCAGGACATATCCAAAGAGCATTTGGTACACTCCTATCATTTGCAATGCATTGATTATATTCATTGCTATTATGGATGAGCGCAAATGGACAACATCATCAGAGTGGATTAGTCTGGTTAGTATTATTGCTATATCAGTAATAGGAGCAATCGTTGGGGCGAGAAAAGGGAGAAACATTACTAAACAGTCGACATAATCTCCAAACACTAACTTTATGTCATTAACAAAGACAACCCAAAATGAAGTGGCTCAAAAAATTTATTGATATATTCATCCAAATCCTGATTGTGATTTTAATGCTTGGTTTGGGTATTGTTGCAGCTCCTGGAGGTTTGTTGGCTTCTGCGCTATCTAAAATTAAAAATGCTAAATTTCTTTAATTTAAGATTAACTTTTAGTCTAAAGCATTGCACTTGTTGGTTGAATCTACCAAATGTTGAAGGTGAGGTAATTTCTTGACATCCACGCTAAAAATTCGTATCTTACAGATTCTTAGCTAACTAAAAACTCACTGCAATGAAAAAAGCAAAAAAATCACGTTTATCTGGAATCCCAGCCTGGGCGCTGTCCATTTTGACTTTAGTCGCGTTAATCATAGTTATGTCTATTTTCCATGATCCTTTCGGACATGGCGATAGTACTTTTGAAATTATAGGATATATTGTCTGGGATGTTTTAATTACCACTGCCTGTTTTATTATCTGCAAAACACATCCAAAAAGCGTTTGGTACACGCCAGTCATTTGTAATGCAGTGGGTATCGCATCTGTAATCGTACCTATTATTTATCCAGAATATTGGCCACCATTATCAGAATGGATATTTTGGATTAGCAGTATTGTATTATCAGTATCTGGAGCAATTGTCGGGGCAATTATAGGGAGACGAAAATTAGACAAGCAAAATAATTGACACTGAGCATTGTTAGAATTTTAAAACTTATAATCATGGAAAAAGAAGTCAAAAAAACAGGTTTAGCCAGAATTCCAGCCTGGGTATTGTCTTTATTGACTTTGTTCGTATTAATCATACTTTTGGTTATACTCGAAGACCCTAAAAATGATGGCTATTATAGTACTATCCAAATAATAGGATATGCTTTCTGTGCTATTATGATCACAGCTGCCTGTTTTTTTATATGTAGGGCACATCCAGGTAGCTTTTGGTACACTATAGTTATTTGCAATGCGGTGACAATACTAGGTTTAATCGCAAATATAGGCCTGACTATTGTTGTTC
>PKSW01000199.1 GCA_002869465.1 Marinilabiliales bacterium | reverse complement strand
GCACCAACATTCATAATACCAATATCATCTCCCATAATAAACAGGATGTTTGGCTTTTTTTCATCATTATTCTTTTGGGCATTCGCAGTGCTCCACGAAAAGAAAACCATTACAAAGAATACCAATGAAAGCAATAAATTTTTCTTCATTTTGTTAATTTTTAGTTATAAATTACGATTGATAATACTAACAATAGTAAATCATTTATAAACAACTCAGTATACAACTTTATTGAAACGCAATGCCATATTGTTAACATCTTTAAAATTCACTCTTATTTAATTACTTACAAATTAATTTAATTCTTCTAATTTTGTTCGGAATCATGATTCGGGATTAAAAACCTTATTTTTTAAGAAAAAATGACCTTTGTCTATTCAGAGTTGATCAGTTATTTTGCAGGAATCCTGGGGATCATCATGACTATTGTTTACTTCACATTCCTGAAGGGCAAGACTGTAATTAAGGTTTTCTTTTCATCGTATTTATTGTTGGCTTCCTTAACCATTATTTTAGGGGCACTGACTTATTCCGGAAAGATACTTATGTTTCCACATTTATTCAGAGCCATAAACCCTATACATTATCTTTTTCCACCTGTGGCGCTTTTTTACACCTGGTCATCTTTTAAGCCCGATTTTAAATTTAAAAAAATATACCTGTTAAACTTTTTGCCTTTCCTGATCAACTTCATTGAATTCCTTCCTTTTTATTTAAGCCCCACATTCGAAAAAGTTGAACTAATCAATCAATTAATGGCAGCTGGTTCGGTGGTTATGCCAACACATTATTTGCTTAAGGACATCAATGTGGCGGTTTATTTACTCATTCAGTTTTACATTTTTTTCAAGTATAAACCCGTAAAGAAAAACCGCACAAAGTACATGGATTCGCTGGTAAAGTGGTTTTGGATTTATCTGTCAGGACAAGTTCTGATAATGATTGGAATGACAACTGAAATTGTATGGAAGTCACCTTCTACCATAGAACCTTACCATTTTGCAGTGAATATGATTACCATATTCGTTTTTATTACCTCTATTGCTTTCCTGTTTTTTCCCAGGTTATTGTACGGCAATATGGATGAGTATGAAGTTCCAAAAGAAAAATATTTTAATTCCAGATTATCTGAAAGTGATAAAAATGATATTCTTGCAGCTCTGAACTTGTTTTTAAAAAGCCAGGAAAAACCCTATTTAAACCCAAAACTGTCGCTCGAATACGTGAGCAATAAATTGAATATCCTGCCCAAACAGTTGTCGCAGGTGATCAATGAAAAAACTGGCAGTAACTTTAACCAGTTCATCAATATCTTCAGGGTGGAAGAATCAAAAATTATTTTGGGCTCATCTCAGTTTAATAAGCTAACTATTGATGCTATTTCAGAAAAGTCCGGCTTCAAATCAAAATCTACTTTTTATGAAGCTTTTAAAACGCATACCGGTATGACCCCGAAGCAGTTTGTTGAAAATACAGCCAGAAATTTAGACTAACATTTCTGTCCTTCTCAAGCGTTTTGGTTGTAAAAAATGCAAAAAAAAATTTATATTTTTCTTCAATTAGAAAAGTTCTGGCATACCTTTGAGGCAAATTAAATTTTAAACAATTCAGATTTTGCTATTATGAAAATACTGTTTACCATCCTGTTCGTTTTGTTGTCTCTGATGCCGGCTAAACAAGAAGTTGCTTTCGATTATGACAAATCAGTCGACTTCGGCGAATTCAGAACCTTTGCCATTGGTCTGCCTACCGAGTCTAATATGAAAACTGCAGCCGAAAATAATTCGGCCATTGTCAGCTTTGAAAATGAAAATCTCCTTGAAGGCAACATCATTTATCAAATGCAGGAGAAAGGATATACCCAATCGCAAAACCCGGATCTGATGGTTACCTTCAACATCAGGTTGGATGAAGAAACCAAATACGAAGTAAATACAGTTGATGTAGGCCCAGGGATATGGGGTGGATATTATTATGGTGGTTACTATGGCTATGATGGGTGGCCCGGAATGTCGGTAACCTCCGTGACATCTGAAGAGTACCAGGCAGGATCAGTTGTGATCGATGTTGTTTCTACAAAAACAAATAAACTGGTTTGGTATGGAGCCAGCCCTGGTGTGTTAACAGGAACTAGTTCGCAGGTCTCTCAGCAGGTGCCGTCGAAGATTGAAAATATATTCGATAATTATTTTTGGAAAGCAGGACAGTCGGAGCCTGTTAAACGAATTCCGGGTAGTAAAAAATAAAAAACTTTGGTTCTTAACAAACATTAAAATTATTTACCAAAAAAGAATGGGGGTCGTTGAACTTTGTGAGTGAATAAATTGTTAAGAAACAATAAAATTAATCAATTGAAATCAGAGCTAATTTTTTTGTTTTACTTTTGAAAAAATTAGATCATAAATACTAAACACTTAATCATCATGAAAACATTGTTCACAATTTTGTTTGTTTCGATGGCGCTTATGCCAGCTAAACTCAAAGTAAATTACGATTACGACAAGACCGCCGATTTTGGCCAGTTCAAAACTTTTGCGGTAGCCACACCTTCAGCTGAAGAGATGAAAGCTGCCAATGAAAAATACCCAAACACCGTTAATCAACTGACTGAAGGTTATCTCACAAATGCCATCATCAGCCAAATGGAAAGCAAGGGATACACACAATCTGAAACCCCTGATTTAAAAGTTGTTTACAACATTAAAATCCAAACCCAAACCCAATACGATGCTACGACTACTGGCATGGGAGGACCGGGTCTTTGGGGTGGTGGTTTTTATGGCGGTTTTTATGGATATGGTGGCTTTGGAGGCATGTCCAATACCACTGTTACACCAGAGGATTATAATACAGGATCGATAGTTATCGATGTTGTTTCTACCAAAACAAATACCCTCGTTTGGTATGGTGGTGGATCGGGTGTATTGTCAGAAAACAGCAATAAATCTGAGGAAAATATCGATAAGAATATTGCTGCAATTTTTGAAAAATACTTCTGGGCAGCCGGACAATCTGAACCTGTAACACCAATTCCTGGTTCGAAAAAATAAGAATTAGTCACATTACTCTAAATACAAGAGAGGCTGTCTGCTATAACGGACAGCCTTTTTTTTTAGCTTTTCTTTAACCTCAATCGATTTATTATAAATAACTTTTAAGGATTCTATTTATCCAGAAAACATTTTTAAATGAAAAATTTTCTAATAAATCTTTTCGGCTCTTATGCTATCATGTATTAATCTTATTTGCTCCCTGAGCAAATCCAACAATTTTGGCTTTTTAATTCTTTTAAAATTTGCACTATTATAGCTATAATTATAAATATTTATAATAAAATTTAAACAAAATTTAATTTACATTGTTATAGCAATCAGTATATTACAATAATATAAATTAATTAAACTAATAAGTAGTTCATACATGAGAAATTTTATCAAAGCATTTGCAATAATTGCCGGCATCGTGGGTGTCCTGATGTCTCCGGCCTGTTCAAAAGACGATTCAAACGACGATTCGATCAAACTCTACCAGGAACGACTCGAGATCGGTCGTGCCCTGCTTGAAGTGCAGGCGCCTAACGTGGATGAAATCCTGCCATACTATACAGATGATATAGAATACCACGATCCGATCGTTAACATTTACGGAATTCAAGATATGACTGCATTCCTCAATCAGCTGATCATAGGTGCCTCGCCCAATCTTGTAACAATTGTCGAGGACGAGACCCTCATAGGTGATATCTATTCGGCGACGTGGATCATGTCCGGTGATTTCCTCGGAGTTCCTTATCAGGCAAAGGGCATCTCGATATTTAAGTTCATGCCCAACTCTACGCAGGTATACTACCAGCGCGACTATTATTCCGAGGGCGACATTATGGCCACCATCCCCGGTCTGGATCAGGCAATCGAAGGCTTTAGGACTTACTACAAGTGTGCTGTGGATCCAACCTTTGACTGTCCGTTTCCCTCTTCCTCACCAAATCCATTAAATAACCAACTGCGTTCGCAAGATCAGATAAGCAGTGATCAGCTATTGGTCGGTCGTCAACTGGTCGAGATCAATGCAGGGAACTGGACAAATGTGCTCCCATACCTGGCGAGCAACTACGAATATCACGACCCCATCGTTAACATTTATGGCCCCGACACCATGGGTATGTTCCTGGGCCGTCTGTTTGCCGGATCGTCGGACTTGTATACCGTAGTTGAGGACGAGACTGTTATAGACGATATTTATATGGCAACTTGGACCATGTCAGGTGAATTTAACGGAGCTCCTTTTAGCGCTCCCGGTATGTCAATCGTGAAGTTTGTTGAAGGTACAACACAATCCTATTACTCTCGAGATTACTACACGGAGGGTGACGTAATGCTTGGCGTTCCCGAACTTTCCGATGCAGTGCTCGGTTTTCGCCACTACTACCGCAGCGCAGTATATCCAACTTACGACAGTGTCCCCGGCAGGGTGAGTCCACCTATGCTTGTCCCTTAGAAATATTAGGTACTAACCGAAATTATTTACAAATCAATAGATGAATAGCCTGGAATAAACATTCCGGGCTATTTTTTTAACAGGGCAACCTCCCGCAATTAATATTGACTTTTATGGCTTGCAAAAAAGTCTACTATTGTTTCATGAACATTGACCTTTTGGAATGGATACAATGATGATCGGAAGAAACTTGAAGATGCTACGGTTCAAATATGTGGCGTTTGGCATTTGAATGCTCCAAACTTTCAGTTTATGATTGTGCTTATTTATTGCTCCTTATTTCATTTTAGTGCTTTCTGCCAAATGAAATATATTTTTTTAGGCAGCGTTATCAATAATTTTTAGTCAGATCAGTTGTTAAATCTATCCTTTTTAACGTTATGTGAATACCAATACTCGAATAAGACTATTATTTCTCATCGTTTTCTCTGAAGGGATTTTTACCATGGAAGATTGAGCTGTTTTACTTCATTTAGATAAAAATCCTCTAGCTTT
>PKSW01000344.1 GCA_002869465.1 Marinilabiliales bacterium | reverse complement strand
TCCTGCAACATCAGCAGATATGCTGACATCAACTAGCGGTGTTTTCATACAGAAAAGCCAGTTGGGTGGAGGAAGCCCGATAATCCGTGGCTTCGCGGCAAACAAAATTCTCTTTACACTTGATGGTATTCGCATGAATAACGCTATCTACCGTGGGGGTAATTTGCAAAATGTGCTGCAAGCTGATGTAAACAGCATTGAGCGTGCTGAAGATATTTTCGGACCGGGTACTAATGTATATGGCAGTGATGCTTTGGGAGGCGTTGTTGACATTCATTTATTGAATCCTGTATTGACAGATAGTAACAAATGGGAAACCAGTGGTCATGCATTTGCCAGGTTTTCTTCAGCCGCTGTTGAAAGAACTATACATGCCGATGTAAATGTAAGCAACAATAAATGGGGTATCCTAACCATGTTTAGCTACAGTGCGTTTGATGATCTGGTGATGGGAACAATGTTCAATGATTATAATTTGAGGGAAGAATATGTAAAAACGACCAATGGGCGCGACACCATTGTTCAAAACAGCAACCCCAGGACTCAACGATTTTCAGGGTACAACCAGTTAAGTTTTACCACAAAAATTACAAATAAGATCAATGAAAAAGTGCAGTGGTCGTATGGTTTTTACCTGACCAGGACGTCTGACGTACCTCGCTATGATCGTCTGCTACAATATTCTGGTGATCAGTTGAAATACGCTGTGTGGAATTATGAACCACAACAATGGATAATGAATCGGTTGGGTTTTGACTTTGACGGAAAGACTGGTATGTATGATCACATGAACATACGGCTAGCTTACCAGGATGTAAAAGAAGGGAGAAATGACAGGAAATACCAGGATGAATGGCTGCGTAAGAGAGTGGAACATGTCCAAATTATTTCATTGAATAATGATTATGACAAATCCCTCAAAAACCAGCAATTTTTATATTACGGACTGGAGATGAATTATAACAATGTCATATCCACAGGAGAGGAAACAAACATCAACACGGGGGAAACAAATAAAGTCTCCACCCGCTACCCGGATGGTAGCAATATTTATCTTTCAGGTGGTGCATATCTTACGTATAAAAAGAACTTTATAAGCCTGCCGCTGACTTTTATTGGTGGTGCCCGTTTATCATATACAAACCTTAATTCACAAATTGATGATACGAGTTTTTATGACTTTCCATATAAAGAAATTAAATTTGATCATTGGGCCACAACAGGAAGCATGGGGCTGGTTTATCATCCTGCCACATGGCAACTTCACCTGAACCTTTCATCCGGTTTCAGATCACCTAACCTTGATGATGCAGCTAAAATATTTGATTCGGAACCAGGCAATGTGGTAGTTCCCAACCAGAACTTAAAACCGGAATATATTTATAGTGTTGATGCTGGAATTATCAAAAAATTTAATGGAAGAGCTCGAATTGAGTTGACCGGTTTTTATTCATATCTTGATCAGGCCATCGTCCGGCGCAACTTTGAATTAAACGGACAAGATTCTATATTATATGATGGTGAATACAGCAGGGTGCAGGCCATGGTAAATGCTGGATACGCGAATGTATATGGCGCCAGTTTATTGTTCAATATCAAGTTACTTAAATATTTCGTTCTCAACACATCCTTAACCTATATCAAAGGTGAAGATGATGAAGGATTCGCACTCAGCCATGTACCTCCACTCTTTGGCAGAACCTCCTTATCCTATGAAATTAATAAACTCAAATTGCAGGTTTATTCGTCGTATAATGCCCAGGTTAGTTATGAAAATTTAGCCCCTTCGGAAAGAAGTGATGCCTTTTTATATGCAACCGATGAAAATGGGAACCCCTATGCCCCTGCCTGGTGGATACTGGATTTTAAAGGCAGTTATGCATTTAATGAAAAATTGCTGCTGACATTCGGAGTTGAAAACATACTGAATTACAGGTACCGACCATACTCTTCAGGGATTACATCCCCAGGTAGAAATTTTATCGTGGCATTCAGATATACTTTTTAAGTTTTTTTAAGCGATCTAATTGTTAATTTTGGTTTCGACATTTTACAACTAAATGGACATTCTTTCACTGTTAAAGCAGAGTTTACTGATCACACTTTTCGTATTGTCGATGATGCTCATCATTGAATATCTGAATGTGCTGACAAGGGGCATATGGAGTAAAAGTTTAAAAGCAAGCCCTGCAAAACAAATTCTTCTGGCATCCATTCTTGGTTTAATTCCCGGATGCCTTGGTGCTTACACAGCTGTTTCTCTTTATGTGCATAATATCATTGGAACAGGTGCATTGGTGGCTGCCATGATCGCTACTTCTGGCGATGAAGCATTTTTCATGTTCTCAATCATTCCAGATACTGCTGTCGTATTGCATGTGGCACTTTTTATCATTGCGATTGCGGCTGGTTTCATAGTAAATGCCATTTATAAAAAAAAGGAATCAGATCACCCGCAAAAACACTTTCACCTTCATGAAGAAGAACCTGAATGTGTTTGTTTTGACAGAAATATTCTTGCTTCGCAATTACGACATATCAGCCTTGTCCGGTTATTTTCCGCCATACTGGTCATCTTCACTATTATTGTTATTGCTTTTGAGTTATTCCATCACAATCACCAGGTAACATCACTTTTTTCGGGGTTATTATACCAGAGCCATGAGCACCCAGTTTGGATCAGCATTACTTTTTTGATTGTCCTGGGTGTTTCATTATTTATCTTGCTTACGGTAGGCGAGCATTTTATAAAGGAGCATGTCCTCAATCACATCATCAAAAAACATTTCATCCGTATATTTTTATGGACCTTTTTTACGTTGTTACTGATTCATGTTCTCGACCAATTCATTGATCTTAAGAGCATTATCGGTGACAATCTATATATTGTGCTGCTGATAGCCGTGCTTGTAGGAATTATCCCTGAATCGGGGCCACACTTTCTTTTTGTCATATTATTTGCTTCCGGAAGCCTTCCTTTCAGCATACTGCTTGCCAATTCCATTGTGCAGGACGGACATGCCAGCTTGCCGTTAATCGCAGAAACAAGAAAAGGATTTATCAGGGTGAAAATGATCAATGTCATCGTGGGATTTATCATTGGCCTTACGGGATTGTTATTCGGTATTTAACATTTAATTTCTTTCATGAAGAATCTCTACATTTGTATCTCAATTTTTTCTCATGGCCGATCTAAAACAAATACAAGACTGGAACAACAAGTTTGCAGATGCTTCACCTGAAGAAATATTGGCTTTCTTTTTAGCTGAATTCAGTGAAAAGATTGCGCTCTCTACAAGTCTCGGGCTCGAAGACCAGGTACTGACCTATATGGTGCATTCCATCCATCCTGGCACAAAAATATTCACACTGGATACAGGACGATTATTTCCCGAAGCTTACGATCTGATCGACAGGACTTCCAGAAAGTACAAGATGCATATTCAGGTGTATTTCCCTGATCGGGAGGAAGTAGAACAGATGGTGGCTGAAAAAGGCATCAATTTGTTTTATGACAGCATTGAGAACCGCAAACAGTGTTGTGGTATCAGGAAATTGAAACCGTTGGCAAGAGCATTAAGTGAACTTGATGCATGGATCACCGGTTTGCGCCGGGATCAATCAGTGACCAGGAATGATGTGAATGTGGTTGAATGGGATGAACTGAATGGCCTGATTAAAATAAATCCGTTGATTGAATGGAATGAAAAGAATGTTTGGGATTATATTCATCAGCATAATATTCCATTCAACCCGCTACATAAAAAAGGATTTGCCAGCATCGGCTGTCAGCCTTGTACAAGGGCCATTTTGGAAGGTGAGGACATCAGGGCCGGCAGGTGGTGGTGGGAAAATCCTGATACCAAAGAATGTGGCCTTCATCAGAAATAATGTATATTTTGCTTCCTAATTAGCTTCGGATTTGGCCATACAAAAAATAAACAAAGAGATCCTCCGGCTCTCCGTACCAAATGTTGTTAGCAATATTACGGTGCCATTGCTGGGATTGGTGGATTTAGCCATGATGGGGCATCTCGACAATCCAGTTTATATTGGGGCCATAGCTATCGGTGGTGTTATTTTCAATATCATTTATCACAGTTTTGCCTTTCTTCGAATGGGCAGCAGTGGTTTTACGTCCCAGGCTTTCGGTGCAAATAACAGCAGGGAAATTTCACTGGTGCTCATCCGCTCACTTATTGTGGCAGCAGGTTTGGCCACTTTATTGATCCTCTTGCAATACCCAATACAGTGGGTTGGATTCAATATGCTTGATGGAAGTGAAGAAGTGAAGACCCTTGCCAGGGAATATTTCTATATCCGGATATTTGCCGCCCCAGCAACATTATCACTTTACGCATTGTATGGTTGGTTTTTAGGCCTTCAAAATGCACGAATCCCGATGATACTTGCTATTGTTGTGAACACACTGAATATCGGTTTCAACTTTCTCTTTATCTATGTATTTGATATGAAATCAGATGGCGTGGCGCTGGCAAGCGTACTGGCACAATACTCAGGACTAGCGCTGGCTATCATCTTTTTAGTAACCAAATACAAAAATTATCTGACCAGATTTTCAAGTGCTGTCATATTTCAACTGGATGAAATCAAACGTTTTTTCAGGGTGAACTCTGACATTTTTATCCGAACCCTATTGTTGCTGCTGGTACTTGCTTTTTTCACCAGCCGTTCTGCACATATCAGCGATGAGATACTGGCTGTAAATTCATTACTATTCCAATTCTTCTTTATCTTTTCCTATTTTGCTGATGGCTTTGCTTTTGCGGGAGAAGCTTTAGCCGGTAAATCCAAAGGTGCTGGCGACCGTCCTATGCTGAAACTTACTGTAAAGTACTTGTTCTATTGGGGATGGGGAGCATCCATACTTTTTGGACTGGTTTTCTTCGTAGCCTTAAAACCGCTACTGTGGATCATGACGGATAATGCAACATTGATCCATATCGCATATGAATACCGCTACTGGATTATTC
>PKSW01000408.1 GCA_002869465.1 Marinilabiliales bacterium | reverse complement strand
CATGGGGCTTGCTTTCACGCTTGTCCTACCCAAGCAATTACCCTGTGCATTGGCACGGAGAAGCGTGGCGTTGAATTACCCCATGTGGATCAGAATTTTGAGACCAATATTCCGGGCATTTTTATAGCAGGCGAACTGGGAGGAATGGGATTGATTAAAAATGCGGTGGAACAAGGAAAACAAGCCGTGGAGAATTTAGCTTCTTTAGCCAAAAAGAAACATCAAGCTGAATATGATCTTTTAATTGTAGGTGCGGGACCCGCAGGCATTTCAGCATCACTGTCTGCGAAGAAACACAAATTAAAATTTTTAACTTTAGAGCAGGACACGCTGGGAGGTACTGTTTTTACATTTCCCAGATCTAAAATTGTGATGACATCGGCAATGGACTTGCCACTATTTGGAAAAGTAAAATTATACGAAACCAGCAAAACAGAATTGCTCGACCTCTGGTACAGAGCGCTTGATAAAAATAGTATTTCAATTCAGGAAAACACGAAAGTTGAAACCATCCATTCCGAGAATGGGTATTTTAAAATACATATCAAAGAAGGAAAAATCATTACCGCTAAAACTATATTACTATCAATAGGAAGGCGGGGTACACCTCGAAAACTTAATATACCGGGAGAACAATTAGAGAAAGTGGCTTACCGGCTTCTGGAACCGGAAGATATTTCAGGAAAAGAAATTCTGGTGGTGGGGGGAGGTGATTCGGCTATTGAAGCTGCTTTGATGCTGGCTGATCAGAATAAGGTAACGCTTTCATACAGGAAAGACGTTTTCCAGCGAATTAAGCCTAAAAACAGCGAACGCATCAAAGAAGCCATGCAAAAAGGCAAGGTAAATGTTAAATTCAATAGCAACTTGGTCTCGATTGATACAGAATATGTAACTTTAACTCTCGGAGAAAATGATGATGAAAAACTGAGAAATGACTTGGTATATATTTTCGCCGGTGGTGAGTTGCCAACACAATTTTTACAGAAAATAGGTCTAGAGATCACGAAAAAATATGGGGAAGCCATTCTAAAACACAATTAAATGGTCCACAAAACAATATTCAGTTTGATGCATACCAAAATCCTGATAACTGTTTTAATTCTATTTGCCGGTTATGCTGTATTCAGCCAGATATCGCCGGGAGACCTGGCAGAGGTGCATGCCCACCTGGAAGGCATTTCCAATTGCACAAAATGTCACATTCTGGGTGAAAAAGTGTCGAATGATAAATGCTTGGAGTGTCATTCATACCTGAAAGAACGAATTGATCAGAATAAAGGATACCATGCTTCTCCAGAAGTGCAGGGATTTGATTGTTTTAAATGTCATAGTGACCACCATGGACGAAAGTTTGAAATGATTCGCTTTGATACCGAAACATTTAATCATGACTTAACAGGTTATGAATTATTGGGGGCACATTCGCAAAAGGTTTGTAATGATTGCCATAAACCAGCATTTATTGAGGATATAAAAATCCGTGAAAAGAAAAATACGTACTTAGGTTTACAAACTAATTGCCTTTCGTGTCATACCGATTATCACCAGGAAACTCTAGGTGATGATTGCGCTTCCTGCCATGATTTTAAAGCCTTTAAACTAGCTTCCAAATTCAATCATGAAAAAGCGAAATACCAATTAAAAGGTAAACACCAGGATGTTAGTTGCATAAAGTGCCATAAAAAGGAATTTCGTAATGGTCAGGAGTTCCAGCAATTTACCGGAATTGAGTTTGGCAGTTGTGCCAATTGTCACCAGGATGTACACAATGACAAATTCGGAAAAAATTGTGTTCAATGTCATTCGGAAGAATCATTCCATATCATTAAAGGATTAAGCAACTTTGACCATTCCAACACTGACTATCCTTTGGAAGGAAAACATATCTATGTAGACTGTAAATCTTGCCATAAAAGCAATTACACAAATCCTATTCAAACCAACCGATGTGATAATTGTCACCAGGATTATCATAACCAGCAATTTTCAAAGCAGAGCATATCACCTGATTGTTCTGAATGCCATACCGTGAAAGGCTTTGCAACCTCATCATACACCTTACAGTCGCATAACGAAAGTCATTTTCCATTACGAGGGGCACACTTGGCTACGCCTTGTTTTGTTTGCCATAAGAAAAGTGAAAGATGGGAATTCAGGAATGTTGGTATCAAGTGTGTTGATTGTCACGAAAATATCCATATAACCTTTATTAGTGAAAAATTCTATCCTGAAGCATCATGCGAAAATTGCCACAATGAAAAAAGGTGGAGCGAAGTAAGATTTGAGCACTCAACAACTGAATTTGAACTGAAAGGAAAACACAAAGAGCAAAGTTGTAGGGCTTGTCATTTTAGAAAAGATGAATCGGGAATCGTGCATCAGCAATTCAGCAATTTAGGAACTCAGTGCTCAAGTTGTCATAAAGATATTCATTACGGTCAATTTGAAAAAGAGGGACGTGTGGACTGTTTTGCTTGCCATGGCTTTAATAATTGGAAAGCAGATAAGTTTGATCATAACCAAACTAATTTCCAATTAGATGGGGCACATGAACAATTGGCCTGCAAGGCATGTCATAAACCGGCAATTTCTCAGCAATTTGATTATATAATTTACAAAATAGATACATACCGATGCGAAGATTGTCACAAATAATACTGTTATTGGCACTAAGTGTCAATCTGTATGCCCAGTCGCCACATGGTGAAGAACTCAGCATTGCCTGCGACGATTGCCACAATCCGAAAGGGTGGACGTTAGAAACCGGCAATTACACATTTAGCCACAATAATACCCGATTTCCATTGGAAGGAATGCATCAGGAGGTAAATTGTAAAAATTGCCATCAATCATTGGTTTTTTCCCAGGCTGAAAGTGAATGTATTTCATGCCACACCGATATGCACTACCAAACTGTCGGCCCTGAATGTAACAGGTGTCATACACCTAATTCATGGATCGTTAATAATATTACAGACATCCACCAGCAGGGCAGATTTCCGCTCGTTGGTGCGCATTATACAGCCGATTGTTATCAGTGCCATCCATCTGCATCACTTTTAAAATTTGAACCATTGGGTATTGAATGCTTTGATTGTCACCAACAGGATTACATGTCAGCAGCGCAACCCAATCATGTTGAAGGTAATTTTTCAACCGATTGTTTTGATTGTCATTCTGTGAGTGCTTTTACATGGACTAGCTCCGGATTTAACCATGCTTTTTTTCCACTGACAGCCGGACATGCCATAAACGATTGCAAGCAATGTCATACGGGTCCTGATTTTTCGGGATTGTCAACCGAATGCTATTCGTGTCATCAGGACGATTACACGTCAACAACAAACCCAAGTCATCTGGCAACCGATTTTAGTATAGTTTGTACCGAATGTCATACCACTAATCCGGGCTGGAAACCTGCTGATTTCAGGCAGCACGATGCAGAATTTTTTCCGATATATTCAGGAAAACACGGAGGCGAATGGAATAGCTGTACAGAATGTCATTTGAATCCAGGCAATTACGCCTCGTATACTTGTATTGACTGTCATGAGCACAATCAAAATGAAATGGATGATGAACACGAAGGTATCGGTGGTTATGCTTATAATAGTCCTGCCTGTTTGGAGTGTCACCCGACAGGAGATGCGGAAGGTAGCTTCAACCATAGCGCTACTAATTTTCCATTAACGGGAGCACATGTTAATGCTGATTGTAAGGAATGTCATCCAGAATTTTATACGGGTACCTCAACATATTGCTTTGATTGCCATACGGAAGATTACAATCAAAGCGTCAACCCGAATCACCTTACCGCAGAGATCCAAACCAATTGCGAAGAATGTCATACGACGGAACCGGGCTGGATACCAGCTAGTTTTGATATTCATAACGAGTACTATGAACTAACCGGAGCACATGCAAGCAATGAGGTCAATTGCCTTGATTGTCATGAAGGAAATTATAATAACACACCTAATGTATGTTCCGAATGTCACACCAATGATTTCAATCAAACGACTAATCCTAATCATATTGCCACTGGTATACAAAATGTTTGTGAGGAATGCCATACTACAATGCCAAATTGGAGACCTGCGACATTTGATATCCATAATGAATTTTATGTTATTGAAGGTGCTCATGTAGCAATAGCTAACGATTGTTTCGCATGTCATGAAGGGAATTATAGTAGTACACCGAATGATTGTTTTAGTTGTCATACGAATGATTACAATCAAACCAACGACCCACCACATCTTTCAGGACAATTTCCAACAGATTGTGAATCCTGCCACACGCAGATAGCCTGGGAGCCATCTACATTTAATCATGACGCCATGTATTTTCCCATTTATAGCGGTAAACACAATGGAGAATGGGTAAGTTGCACCGAGTGTCATCTGAATCCTGGTAATTATGCCTCGTTTTCTTGTATTGATTGCCATGAACATAACCAACCTGATACGGATGATGAACATCAGGGTATAGGCGGATACAATTATTCCAGTGTCGCATGTTTGGAATGCCATCCTACAGGAGATTCCGAAGGTAGTTTTAACCATAGCACCACAAATTTTCCCCTAACAGGGGCTCACGTGAATACCTCTTGCCAGGAATGCCATCCGGAATTTTACGTCGGAACCTCAACTTACTGTTATGATTGCCATACTGAAGATTATAATCAAACTGTTAACCCAAATCATGCACTTGCTAATATTCAATTCACTTGTGATGAATGCCATTCAACCGAACCGGGATGGTTACCTGCCAGCTTTGAAATTCATAATGAATACTATGAACTAACAGGGGCACATGAAAGCAACGAGGTTAATTGTTTTGATTGTCATGAAGGCAATTATACCAACACCCCCAATGAATGCGCTTTATGTCATGACAATAATTACAATCAAACCACGAATCCCAATCATATTGCAGCTAATATACCTACTACCTGCGAAGAATGTCATACTACAGATCCGGGATGGACACCTGCACTTTTTGAAATTCATAAT
>PKSW01000268.1 GCA_002869465.1 Marinilabiliales bacterium | reverse complement strand
GGGTAATAACCAAATGGTAAATTACCCCAGTCGATATCGATATTTTCTTTCATTTTTATATGACTTTTTAATTGCGATTAATAAGTCCTGCTAAGGTAATTATTTTAAATGGGATACAGATTTACAAAATCTTAAAATCGTTTTAAATTTGCGTTATAAACACCTGTATTGTACTGTTTTTCAGTAGGAAATATAATAATATAATTGCAGTCTAAATAAGCAGTAAAATGAGAAATACATGAAAAAGAATACCGCTTCAGGTAATACAATATGATGCATGCCTGCTCATATACCAAAATCAGGGATCAGCCATAACAACAAAATGATCATCACAAGGGCCGGCAGCATGTTCATCACGTTTATTTTTTTTATTTCCAGGATGTTGATGCCCAAGCCAACCAAAAGGATTCCTCCAACGGCTGATAATTCCGCAATATATATTTGTGGCACAAACTCACCCATCCCAGAAGCGAGCAGTGTAATTCCTCCCTGATAAATAAACAAGGGAATGACCGAAAATAAGACTCCTGCACCCAATCCGGAAGCTAAAGCAATGGATGAGATACCATCCATGAGCGATTTGATCAAAAGCAGTTTAGGGCTACCTCCCATTCCTTCTTCAATAGCACCTAAAATAGTTAAGGAGCCCATGCAATACAGTAGAAAAGCGGTAAGCAATCCTTCTGTGAATCGGGTATTTTTAAACTTGAGTTTTGTCTTCAAATAGTCACCCATGTGATCAAATAAATAGTCAAGTCGCAACAATTCACCTATTAAAGAACCTGTTATTAAAGAGATGATCATGTGCATCACATGCGTGGTTTCAAAAGCCATTGAAAAACCAAGGAATAAGGTGAATAAACCAATTACCTGAAAAAATATAGTAATAAACCGGCCTGGAAGTTTCTTGTGCAATAATAAGCCTATTGAGCCCCCGGCAATTATAGCAATCACATTTACAATTGTTCCCAACATATTGAAGGATGTTTGCAACGAAGATATTAAAATCAAATAATTTGTTTACAAATTTTGTCAAACACCTTTAACATTAATTCAGTTATACTCTTTAACATACTAAAGGGCTTGTATATACAAATAAATACATTATATTTGGGGTATAGTTCAAAATCATTTCTTTAACCAATACAAATTTCTATGAAAAAAATTATTCTAAATTATGCGGGAGTTATTTTACTATCAATGTTGATTGTTTTTATTTATTCATGTAACAAAGATGAAGAAAATAAGGCTCCAACGATCTCTTCTGTGCTTGTCAACCCTTCCACTGTAAATGCAAATGGGGTTGCGACAGTTTCTGTTACTGCAAATGATCCCGATGGTGATGCACTAACATATGCTTACAATGTATCAGGTGGCGCGATTGTAGGAAACGGTGCCTCAGCTACATGGACAGCAGCAGCAATGGAAGGTGCCTATTCCGTCACAGTTACGGTTACAGATGGTAATGGCGGGCAAGCCAGCAGTAATGCATCATTAACAGTCTTGGCTCCGGTAACACAAGTTACAGGAACAGCCAGTTTTCTGGCTGGAACTTCAGGTGATCTTTCGAATGCAAAAGTAAGCCTCTACAGCACCTATGAAGACTGGAATACAAATCAACCCATTAAATTTGGTGCTGTAACAGGCGCAGGAGCCTCTGTCTCATTTACTTTGTCAAATGTTAATCCGGGAAATTATTATTTAGATATATGGAAAGACATAGACAACAGCGGAACATGGTCGTCTGGTGACTACGTGGGCTGGTATGGTTCAGGTGGTTTGGGCAGTCCAACATTGACACAGCTACAAGTAGCACAAGGACAAACCTTTAACTGTACTGTTCAAATGTATATCATTGCAAAAGACATGACATTTAAGAAATTAAAATTTGATGAATAACTAGTTTGTACTTCGAATAAAAGCCCGCATAAGCGGGCTTTTTTTGTCAGAGTGTTCAGCAGCTATTTAGAAAAAGTTTATAATTTTATTGGATACAGAAGAACATGCGAATATTTTACTTTTCAGGTACTGGCAATGCTAAGAAAGCAGCCGAATGGATTCAGGAATCCATGAAAGAAAAGGGAATTTCAGCAGAGAAGTATAACCTTGCTTCTAAACTATCCATGCTGGAGATTAAGTTAGCTGATTGCGATTTAATTGGTTTCTGTTACCCTACACATGGCTTTAATGCACCGCCAATTGTGCTCAGGTTCTTATGGCAGTTGCCCAAAACCAATAATAAAACAAAAGTATTCCTGTTGAATACACGTGCTGGGATGAAAATAAGTAAATTGTTTACACCAGGTATAAATGGATTCGCCTTAATCCTCCCGGCGCTTATCCTCAGGTTAAAGGGTTACCGTATAGTTGGCTATCGTCCTTTGGATATGCCATCAAACTGGATATCCATTCACCCTGGGTTGAGACAGAAAGTAATCAATTCAATCGTGAACAGGTGTCAGCGTATCACTAAAAAATTTGCTGAAAAGTTAATGGCAGGTAAAAAAGTGCACCGCGGTTTGAATGATCTTCCCATCGATTTATTGATCAGTCCTCTTGCTCTTGGCTACTATTTCTATGGTCGCTTTATTCTCTCAAAAACATTTATTGCAACCGATGCCTGCAACCAATGCAGGATTTGCGAAAAAGAATGCCCTGTAGATGCCATCAGCCTGAAAAATGGCATGCCGTATTGGGCGTACAATTGCGAAAGTTGCATGCACTGCATGAATACCTGTCCGCAAAGAGCCATCGAAACACCACATGCCTATACAACACTTATATGGTGGCTTGCATTTTCACTGGTTCCTGTGTTCATATTCAAATATGTTTTGAAAGCGTCCACTTTTACCTATTTAAAGCATGAATCCATATATATAATTCTGCAATATGTGTTGGGCGGACTGATCGTTTTTGGCGCCTATAAAGTATTGCATACACTGATGCATTTCAATGCAATTAACAAACTGATTGCTTACACTTCGCTTACCAAGTATAAATTCTGGAGAAGATACAAAGGACCTGTCGTTAAATAAATTCTATTTTTTTTACAGGACAAATTGTCACCAATACACCCGGTGGCATATGCTTTGATATGGCTCTGTCAAACATAAAATTATTGAAGCATGACCATACAAAAAGGAACTATTGACATTAAAACGGAAAACATATTTCCTATCATAAAAAAATTCCTCTATTCCGATCATGAAATTTTCCTGAGAGAGTTGGTTTCCAACGCTACGGATGCGACTCAGAAACTGAAAACCCTGGCATCCATGGGTAAATTTAAAGAAGAATTAGGTGATTTAACCATACAAATCGAAATAGATAAAAAGAACAAGACCCTGACAGTTCGCGATCGCGGTATTGGCATGACGGGCGAAGAAGTTGAAAAATACATCAACCAGATCGCTTTTTCAAGTGCAGAAGAGTTTGTAAAAAAATTCAAAACCAAATCCGAAGCAGAGCAAAACGCGATCATTGGTCATTTTGGGCTTGGATTCTATTCTTCTTTCATGGTGTCTGAAAAAGTGGAAATAAAAACGAAGACCTATAAAAAGGGTGGTAAAACCAAAGCTGTAAGGTGGGAGTGCGACGGAAGCCCTGAATACTCACTGGAAGAAATCGACAAAACCGAAAGGGGAACCGAAGTAATTCTTCATATTGATAAAGAGAATAAAGAATTTCTTGAAGAATACAAGATCAAGGAATTGCTGAATAAATATTGTAAATTCTTACCAGTCCCCATCCAGTTCGGAACCGAAAAAGTTCATGAACCCATCGAAGATGAAAAAGATAAAGATGGCAACCAGAAGACAAAAGAAGTTGAGAAGCCATACATTATAAATAATACCAATCCGCTCTGGAAGGTAAAACCTTCAGATGCAACAGATGAGGATTACAAAAAATTCTATCGCGAATTATATCCTTATACGTTCGATGAGCCCTTATTCCACATTCATTTGAACGTAGATTATCCGTTCAACCTGACAGGAATTCTCTATTTCCCGAAAGTGAAAAAGGATTACGAATTGCAGCGGAATAAAATACAGTTGTACAGCAACCAGGTTTTTGTAACTGATTCGGTTGAGGGCATTGTTCCTGACTTCTTAACTTTACTACACGGCGTGATCGATTCACCAGATATTCCTTTGAATGTAAGCCGTTCATATTTACAAAGTGATCAGAGCGTAAAAAAGATTTCAGGTTATATCACGCGGAAAGTAGCTGATAAGTTGAGCGAATTATTTAAAAAGGATCGAGAATCATTTGAAAAGAAATGGGATGATATCAAGATCTTCATTGAATACGGAATGATCTCGGAAGAGAAGTTCTACGAAAAAGCAGTCAAATTTGCATTGGTAAAAAATACCGATGGTAAATTCTTTACGCTTGACGAATACAAATCCCATATCGAGAATACGCAAAAAGATAAAGACAATAAGCTGGTCTACCTGTATGCCAACGACCTGGATCAACAGCATGCTTATATTGAAACTGCAAAAGAACGTGGTTATGATGTACTGTTGATGGATGGGGCATTGGACAATCACTTCGTAAATATACTGGAACAAAAATTTACTGATACAAGCTTTGCCCGTGTCGACTCGAATACAATTGACAAACTGATCAAAAAGGAGGATGAAGCACCATCTAAATTGGATGAAAAAGAGAAAGAAAAATTGAAAGAAGCTTTTGAAAGGAATATTGACAAAGAAAAATTCAATATTGTATTTGAGAACTTGAGCGAAACGGACATGCCGGTGGTTATTATGCAAAATGAGTTTATGCGCCGGATGAAGGATATGGAAGCCATTGGTGGAGGCGGCGGTATGATGGGATTGGGAGGTTTACCAGAAACTTACGAGATGGTGTTGAACACGAACAACCCATTACTTGCTAAAGTACTTACTGAAAAAAGCAAGAAAAAGCAGGACAAACTCATCAGCCAGATGTACGACCTGGCACGCATTTCCAAGAACCTACTCAAAGGCAGAGAGTTAACTGAATTCGTCAAGCG
>PKSW01000059.1 GCA_002869465.1 Marinilabiliales bacterium | reverse complement strand
GCTTCCATTGCTACGGAAAACAAGGTCGTAAACAAACTCAGGGAGCAGGGCATCAACAAGGATGACATCACTCGAGAAGAATTTTTGGAACATGCCTGGGAGTGGAAAGAAAAACACGGAGGCATTATCCTGGAACAACTGAAAAAGCTAGGTGCTTCGTGCGATTGGGACCGTACCCGCTTTACCATGGATGAAGAATTATACGAATCAGTGATCGATGTTTTTATTGAATTGTACGAAAAGGGGTTGATTTACAGGGGTATCCGCATGGTCAACTGGGATCCTTCCGCCAAAACCGCCGTTTCTGATGAGGAAGTGAATTATAAGGAGGTAAAATCAAAATTATATTACCTGAAATATAAAGTGGAAGGCGAAGATGATTTTATTACCATTGCAACTACCCGTCCCGAAACCATTTTAGGAGATACAGCTGTTTGTGTTCATCCCGAAGATGAGCGTTTTTTTAAATTTCACGGTAAAAAGGTGCTGGTCCCGCTGCTCAACCGTCCAGTACCCATAATTATTGATGAATATGTCGATCGTGAATTCGGAACCGGTGCTTTAAAGATCACACCTGCCCACGACATCAACGACTACGAACTGGGCATGAAGCACAAACTGGAAGTGATCGATATCTTCAAAGATAACGGCACCCTCAGCGAAGCTGCCGAACTGTACGTGGGTAAAGATCGTTTTGAAGTGAGGGATGAGATTGTTGAAGATTTGAAAAAAGCCGAAAGCCTTGAAAAAGAAGAAAATTATACCAATAAAATTGGATTTTCAGAGCGTACCGATGCAGTTATTGAGCCCAAATTATCAACCCAGTGGTTTCTGAAAATGGGTGAATTTGCCAAACCAGCACTTGAAGTGGTTGAATCAGGTGAAATCCAGTATTACCCGGCCAAGTTCAAAAATATTTACAGGCATTGGATGGAGAATGTCCGCGACTGGAACATCTCACGACAACTCTGGTGGGGCCAGCGCATACCGGTTTATTATTTACCCAATGGTGAAATGGTGGTGGCCAAATCCTTGGAGGAGGCACATAAGAAAGCCAAATCTACATATGATCTTCCCGATCTTCAGTTGGATGACCTGAAGCAGGATGAAGATGTGGTGGATACATGGTTCTCATCATGGTTGTGGCCTATTTCTGTATTCGATGGCATTCGCTATCCCAATAATGAAGACATTCAATATTATTATCCCACCAATGACCTGGTAACGGCACCCGATATTATTTTCTTCTGGGTAGCACGTATGATCATGGCAGGTCTTGAATTCAGGAATGAAGTACCGTTCAAGAATGTATATTTTACCGGGATCGTCCGCGATAAGATAGGTAGAAAAATGTCAAAAACACTAGGCAATTCTCCTGACCCGATCGAGTTAATGAACCAGTTTGGTGCGGATGGTGTTCGTGTTGGGATGTTACTCACAGCGCCTGCCGGTAACGATCTGCCATTTGATCCGGCATTATGCGAGCAGGGAAGAAATTTCAGTAATAAAATCTGGAATGCACTCAGGCTGGTCAAAGGTTGGGAAGTAGATGAATCGATCGATCAACCTGAAAGCAGCAAAATGGGCATCCGGTGGTTTGAATCGAGAATGAACAAAGCTTTAAAGACGATTGAGATTCATTTTACAAAATTCAGAATATCAGACGCTTTGATGGATACCTATAAACTCATCTGGGATGATTTCTGTAGCTGGTATCTAGAAATAGCCAAACCGGCTTATCAGCAACCTATTGATAAAGTCACCTACGAAAAAACGGTATCTTTCTTTGAAGACCTGATGAAAATTGTGCATCCTTTCACGCCATTCATAACCGAAGAGATATGGCACTTGTTAAGAGAAAGAAAAGATGGGGATGATATCATTATTGCATCCATGCCACAATCGAATGGCTTTGACAAAGAGATTCTGAATGCATTTGAAAGAGCCGAACAGGTTATTCTGGGTATCAGGAATATCAGGCTCGAAAAAAGCATTCCTAACAAAGAAAGCATCGACCTGGTCGTTAAAAAAGGCGATCATCCCGAATGTATTTTTTACCCGGTTATTTCAAAGCTGGGAAATATTAAAAGTATTAAAGAAGTAGATGAAAAGCCTGATAATGTGATGACGTTCATTGTAGGTTCGCAAGAATTTTATGTACCTTTTTCCGCTGATATTGATGTGGAAGCAGAAATAGCCAAACTTCAGGAAGAGCTGGATTATACCGAAGGGTTTTTAAAATCGGTGATGAAAAAATTGTCGAATGATAAGTTTGTGAATGGGGCACCTGATGCGGTTGTAGCTAAGGAAAAGCAAAAACAAGCCGATGCGGAGAACCGGATTAAAGTGATTAAAGAGCAATTGGCCGGCTTGAAATAGTTGTAAAAATGGAAGTTCCGCCAATTTATTGAAATACATATTACCGAAACAAACAAAGTTTTGCCTGAGCGATTACGTATTGAAGATTTTCTGCCCTTAACGGATAACTGGCCTGTGATTGATGTCCGCTCTCCGAATGAGTACGTTCTGGGACATATTCCAGGCGCAGTCAACATTCCCCTTTTCGATGACGAAGAAAGGGCTGCAGTAGGTACACGTTTTAAGCAGGGGGGTAATGAAAATGCTGTGATGCTCGGACTGGAAATTGTGGGTCCGAAATTGGCAGAGTTGGCAAAGCAGGCTAAAAAAGAAGCTCGAAAGAAAAGAATTTTGATCTATTGCTGGCGCGGAGGTGCCCGTTCTGCCAGCATGGCCTGGCTTTTTGAAACGGCCGGACTCCATGTCAGTGTGCTCGAAGGAGGTTATAAAGCATACCGCAGGTTCATTCGTGAACAGTTTTCGAATCCCGCTAAAATGGTGGTATTGTGTGGATTTACCGGCAGCGGAAAAACGGATATTTTAAAACAACTCGAAAAGCTGGGTGAGCAGTTCCTGGATATTGAAGGTATTGCCCATCATAAAGGCTCCGCTTTTGGAAGATTAGGTCAGCCGGAACAACCTACCAATGAGCAATTTGAAAATAACCTGGCAGCCCACTGGCGTGCATTTAATTTTGATCGTACCATCTGGGTAGAAGATGAAAGCCGGGTGCTGGGAAATTGCAGCATCAACGATCCGCTATTTAAGAAAATGCGAAACAGCATTTTGATAAAAATAATCCTTCCAAAATCAGAACGGGCTAAAAGGCTGGTGAGAGAATATGGAAAATTTGACAGGAAATTATTAATAGAGTCCATCGAAAAGATCAGGCAGCGGATGGGTGGCCTGGCTGTAAAACAAGCCAGTGAAGCGCTTGATGCCGGCGACCTGTTCACTGTAGCCAACCTCACCTTAACCTATTATGACAAGGCATATAACCATCAAACAGCAGATAAGATACCCATTAAAATTATCGAAATGCAAATTGAAAAAGACGAACCGGAAAAAACAGCAGCAAGGCTTAAAATGTTAACGAACGAACTAACGCAATTTTAACTTTGTGCCGGTAACTACCTGTATACCTTCCGGTAGATTGTTCATTTTGTAAAGCCGCTTTAATTTGATACCGTATATCTGGGATATCATCTGCAGGCTTTCGCCCTGTCGAACAATATGTACCTCATATTTCTTATCCGCTTTCCTTTTCTTCTTTTCAAGATAGACCAGTTCACCTGCTTCAACCGTATGCTTTTTATCCACATCATTATAGGTGAATAATTGCCACGAATAAATATCCAACTCACTTGCAATTGTGTAATAGGTGTCTCCTTCCTTAGCTAGTATAAGCTTCACACCATTATTGGTAAAAAGTTCTCGTCCGCTTTTGCTGGTGCCGGCATTTACCAATTCGGCAGTAACCGCTGCGGCAATGCCTGACAAGTCAGGTACATTTTTATCTGTATGGCGCTTTTTTCCCAATTTCCCGGAATCGTATTGAGCCAGGTCATACTTTTCTATGATCCTGATAAGTAACTCAGGATATTTTGGATTGGTGGCATATCCGGCTTTTTTAAGGCCTTTCGCCCAGCTCTTATAGTCTTTTATATCATATTCGAACAAGAATGAATATCTGCCTCGCTGCGTTAGAAAAAGGGAATGATCCCGGTACGAATCTTCCGCCTTATCATATTTCCTGAAACATTCATCCTTGGCATCATCATCCATATAAAAAGTCTTCCCAGTCCAGCCTGCATGGCATTTAATACCAAAATGATTGTTGGCTTTTTGTGCCAGCCTGCTATTACCGCTTCCCGACTCAAGTATGCCTTGTGCCAGTGTGATGGAAGCCGGGATTCTGTATTCTTTCATCTTGTCGATGGCGATCCCCTTATACAGGTCGATATAAGCTTCTGTACTGATCCTGTCCTGCGCAAATATATTTTCATTGCAAAAAAGACATGCCAGGAACAAAAAAGCTGATGTAAGAATGGGTTTTGCCATAAGATTTGTAATGCAGCAAATGTATGAGAATATGTATTGAATTGATCTCAAATGAAACGCAATTCTTCACAAATCATTGTTTATTAATCATGGGTAAATAGCTGCTGTGATTTCAAAATGCACAGCATAATATTGTCTATTTTTACTTTTTAATCAAAACACATGAGCGTAGATATTTTGTTTACATATTTTCCGGAGCTTTCAGCGAAGCAAAAAGAACAATTTGAAGCATTGGGGCCGCTCTATGCAGATTGGAATTCAAAAATCAATGTGATCTCACGTAAGGATATGGCGCATTTCTACATGCACCATGTGCTGCATTCGCTGGCCATCGCTAAAGTGGTCAGGTTTAAAGATTTCACCGAAATTATGGATGCCGGTACCGGTGGTGGATTCCCGGGTGTACCATTGGCGATCATGTTTCCTGAAGCCAAATTTTACCTGGCTGATTCAATCGGCAAAAAAATTAAGGTGGTAAATGAAATTATACATGCCGCCGAAATAAAGAATGTTGAAGCTGAGCAAATCAGGATGGAACAGGTAGATCGCACCTTTGATTTTATCATCAGCCGGGCGGTAACCGCTTTGCCCGATTTTGTGAGGTGGACAGGCTATAAATTCCATCGAAAATCATTTAACACCATTCCCAATGGCATTTTGTATTTGAAAGG
>PKSW01000011.1 GCA_002869465.1 Marinilabiliales bacterium | reverse complement strand
GTTCGCTATTTTGAAGATCATCGTAATGATTATAGCATCATCAAATTTGTTCCGGCTTCGGGTGCTGCCAGCCGCATGTTCAAGCATTTGTTTGAATTCAGAGAGAAATTTACCGACACAAAGCCTGATCCTGCTGAAATAGAGCAAAACAAAAGCTATAATGACGTACACCAATTCTTTAAAAATCTGAAGCTTTTTGCATTTTATGATGAATTGAAGACTATTTTGGAAAATAAAGGTTATTCTATTGACAATTTGCTAAACTCAGGTGATCACCATATAATCCTGGATTACCTGCTTTCAGAAAAAGGGCTGAATTATGCCAACCTCCCCAAGGGTTTGCTCGCTTTTCATTCATATGAGCAAAATAGCCGGCTGGGCGTTGAGGAACACCTTGTAGAAAGTGCAGTTTACGCAACCGACAGCCAGAATAAAAGCTATTTGCATTTAACGGTATCGCCTGAACACATTGAAAAGTTTAAAGAAGCCATTAGTAATAGACAAAAGATATATGAAGAATTGTTTAATGTTACGATTTATATCAATTATTCACAACAAAAGCCATCTACCGACATCATTGCCGTTGATTTGGACAACAAACCTTTCAGGCTGGAAAATGGAAACCTGTTGTTCAGGCCGGGTGGACATGGCGCTCTAATCGAGAACCTGAATGATCTGGATGCCGAAATTGTATTCATTAAAAATATCGACAATGTGGTTCCTGATCAACTAAGAGATACCACCTACACATACAAAAAAGCAATTGGTGGCTTATTGTTGAATTTACAGGAAAAAACTTTTGATTTTCTAGATATGCTGGATGATGGGCAGCTAACCGATGTTGAATTGCAAAATATAAAAGTTTTTGCCGAAAAAGAATTAAACATCTTCATCCCTGATGCCTATAAAGGATACGATCAAATGGAGCGCATCGACTTCCTTTACAACAAGTTAAACAGGCCCATTCGTGTTTGCGGCATGGTAAAAAACGAGGGAGAGCCCGGTGGTGGGCCATTTTGGGTTCAAAATGAAAACGACGAACTCTCACTGCAAATAGTTGAGTCTTCCCAAATGGACCTAAGCAACCCACAGCAGCAAAAGATCGTCAGCAAAGCAACACATTTCAACCCGGTTGACCTTGTTTGTGGCATCAGGAACCATAAAGGCAAAAAATTTAACCTGAAAGATTACGTTGACCCGAATACAGGTTTTATCTCCCAAAAATCACAAAATGGTAAAGAATTGAAAGCCCAGGAACTTCCCGGATTATGGAATGGTGCCATGGCTGATTGGATCACCATCTTTGTCGAAACCCCAATAATTACGTTTAACCCTGTAAAAACTATTAATGATTTATTGAGGCCTGAACATCAAACACAATAGTTGATATTAATTCAAAATTTATAGGTAAAAACTTCTTAATTAAAAAGAAATCAAATGAAACCTGACCGCTATTTCTAGTTACTTGAATTAGAGCAGACTAACTATTTACTTCTGATCCGGCTGAATGTTTCTGGCGACATGCCTAAATAGGAAGCAATATATTGTAATGGAACACTATCAATAAGTCCGGGCATTTCTTTTAACAGTTCCTCGTATCTTTCCTTTGCCGTTAATGTCTGTAAACAGATACTCCTTTTCTCAATCCTGATAAAATTCATTTCCGTCAAAATTCTCCCTGCTTGTTGCCATTTCCAGTTTTTGCTATATAATTTAAAAAGGTCTTCCCGCGTAATTGTAATTAATTGTGAATTTTCCAGTGCAACGATATTTTCTTTCTGCGGCTCATTTGTTAGAAAACTTAACATTCCCGCAACAATGGAACCCGGTAAGAGAAATTCTGTTGTAATCTCTTTATTCTTAATATTATAATAACATCTGAATACACCATCTATCACAAATCCAATTTTACCGTTAGTCTGTCCTTCCCTGAGGTAGTGTTCGTTCTTTTTCACTTTAGCAACCTCAAAAAAGTGATCAGCTGCTGCTAATTCATTATCACTAAAAGGAGCTACCTTTTTTAATAATTTACTAAAACTCTTGTGGATCATAATGGTTGCATTTTTAACAAAAATACATACATTCTTGATATATATCAAGATATTTTGCAAATAAATTTTCTCTCTGATAATTTAGACACACGGTCACGACCTTTTCAGGCATCCAAGTAATATTCAAAAAAAGCTGTATTAGTCTGCCAAAATTAACTTTTAAGTAACATTAAATTAACCATTCAGTCACATGTAATGTCTTTTTTTGCTTCGTATAAAATCTAAAAATTAACCGTATTAAATTATTCAAATTAAAACCATGAAAAAAGCAAACTTAAAATTATTAGCTTTCATCTTTATCACTACTTTAATTGTATTCTCAGGATGTAAAAAATGTGATGATTGTGCTGAACCAACGCAGGCACCTATCTTTACTACACTGGATATTTCATCCGATGCAGGTAATTTTGTTGTTACCGCAGGCTTCAACGAAGGTGTTTATAAAAACAACGACGCAACTGGAAATCTTGATAACGCAAGTTTTGATGTGGCGATTGAAGGTGGTAGTGCAACTTTAAGCACATGGACAGTAATTCATACAGCTGGTGAAATGTCAGCAGTGATTCATATTGAATTAGCTACTGCTTCAAACGGAAAAGAAATAATCGTTGTTAAACCTGCCAGCGATGTCAGTATTTATAATGCAACTGGAGATGCGATGAGCGGCAATCAAGCGCTTATTTCCAATCTTGTCAGCACAGTTACTATAACTGATGACGGTAGTGGAACAGGAACAACTACCTGGACTGCAGATAATATATATATCCTAAATGGATTTGTTTTTGTAAATGATGGACAAACCTTAACCATTGAAAAAGGAACGATAATTAAAGGAAAAGCCGGTCAGGGCGAAAATGCATCTGCACTCATTGTAGCAATGGGAGGTAAGATCATGGCAGAGGGAACTGCTGATTTACCCATCATTTTCACTGCTGAGGCTGACGATTTGCAAGGATCCGTTCCAGATCTTGATAACGGTTTATGGGGTGGTATCATTTTACTTGGTAAAGCCAATTTAAACACCTCATCAGTTCCGCAACAAATTGAAGGAATTCCTACAAATGAACCACGTGGAGCATACGGTGGTACAAATGATGATGATGATTCTGGTATATTAAAATATGTATCCATCAGGCATGGCGGTACTGATATTGGCGAAGGAAATGAAATCAATGGACTTACCCTTGGTGCTGTTGGAAGAAATACCGTAATTGAATATATCGAGGTATTTGCCAATAAAGATGACGGCGTGGAATTTTTCGGTGGCGTGCCACGTCTCAATAATATTATTGTTGCGTTTTGTGGTGATGATTGCTATGATTATGATCAAAGTTACAGCGGATACGGACAATTCTGGCTGGCAGTGCAGGGATATGGAAGAGGAGATCGTGTTGGTGAACACGATGGCGGCACTGACCCCGAAACTGGAACGCCTTATGCCATCCCAAATATTTATAACGTAACATACATGGGTCTTGGCGAAGGTGCTGGTAAAAGATTGGTTACATTCAGGGACAACGCGGGTGGCCATTATGCTAATTCAATTATGGTGAACCAGGACAAAGGAATCGACATTGAGTTATTGACTGGTGAATGTTCTTACACAAGATTCGAGAATCAGCAGCTTACACTAGAAAACAATATGTTTTGGAGTGTTGCGGCGAGTACAATTTTCACCGTATCAGCAGCAGATGATGTAGATAGCACAACTGCAGCAAATGCATCAGCAGATGTAGCAGCATACTTTGCTACCGCAGGTAATGTTGTTCAGGATCCTGGTATTACAATCGACGAAGGATTTTCATTGTTCAATCCAATCCCGACTAATGCTGTAGGAGGCGGTATGTCGAATACACCTGATGCTTGGTTCCAAACAGTTAATTACAAGGGCGCTTTTGATCCGAATGGTGTCAATTGGGCTGCAGGTTGGAGCCTATTTTCAAAGTATATGGAATAGCAGAAAATCTTTGAAACATAATTTGACCCTTTATTTATTATATACAAAGTGGTTTCGGCAAAATTGCCGATTCCACTTTCCTTTTTTAAAAAGAATCACATGAAAAGTAAACTGATCATAATCATAAGGCCTTTAATACTGCTGAGTATTCTATTTTTAATCACCAGTTATAAAGCCAATTCACAGGGCATACTAAGGGGGAAAATTATTGATGCGGAAACCGGTGAAGAGCTCATCGGTGCCACCATGATGATTAAAGGCACCGCCATTGGTGCTGCTACTGATCTTGATGGGAACTATACCATATCTTCTATCGAGCCCGGCACATATACATTTCTCTGCCAATTCATTTCGTATGACACCCAGGTTTTTGACAACGTTGAAATCAATGATGGCAAAGTCACGATCATTAATGTGAAGCTTTCAACAGTTAGCGTAGGTCTTGATGAAGTTGAGATTAAAGCTAAAATGGAAAATCGAACCGAGGCAGCACTGCTTACCGTGCAAAAAAAATCTGCCAATGTGATTGATGGAATTTCCGCACAACAGATGTCGCGATCAGGCGACAGCGAAGCTGCGGGTGCATTACGGCGTGTTACGGGTGTGAATGTGGAAGGCGGCAAATATGTGTATGTTCGCGGATTAAGTGACCGTTATAGCAAAACAACTTTAAATGGGGCTGATATTCCCGGGCTGGACCCAAATAGGAATACGGTACAAATGGATATTTTCCCAACCAATCTAATTGACAATATAATTGTTTACAAGACATTCAGCCCTGATCAGCCGGGTGATTACACAGGCGGGCTTATAAACATTGTAACAAAAGATTTCCCAGAAGAGTTTACCCTGCAATTTGGTTTGCGTTTAGGATATAATACCCAGGCCAGTTTTAATAATAATTTCATTAGTTACCAGGGAAGCCCCACTGATTTTCTGGGATACGATAATGGCTTCAGAAATATTCCAACAGCGGCGCAAGATGGTATTCCCGTATACCCAAGTCAACGTGCCAAATTAACAAACATTTCATCCGATTTTAATAAGATTATGGCACCCGTGAAGATGCCATCTGCCATGAATGAATCTTTTCAATTCTCTGTTGGCAACCAACTTAGC
>PKSW01000010.1 GCA_002869465.1 Marinilabiliales bacterium | reverse complement strand
CATCAAATTCTTCGCGTAACCGGATGGCTTCTTCCGGATCACACTTCAAATTCACCCTTACAACACCTTCCAGATTCATTAATGCAAATATCTTTCCCATAACTTTAAAAACAAGGGTGTCATTACCAAATGGCATATCTTCTGTAACTTGCTTCTTTGCAAGGCAATAAGCTCTTATTTCTTCAATGTTCATACGAAGTGCAACTTTTAAAAAAAGCAATTTACGGATAAAATATTAAATCGGAATGCATCAATATAAACTTGCTATTTTTTTTATTTGAGCTATCTTTGCACGAAAAGAGATAGGTTTTATTCTGTACAGAAAGCTGCAAAGCAACTCAACTTGTCTCTTTTTTTTTGCAAACCAAAATCGAATCTAATGGGTTTAAAATCAAAATCATCCGACCTCCGCAGGCGCTTAAGAAATGCCAGAAGCGGCGGCGGTGAAAAAGCCATTGAAAAGCAAAAAGCAATTGGAAAAATGACTGCCATGGAGCGCATTATTTCGTTGCTTGACCCCAAATCTTTCCATGAATATGATGTGTTTGTTGAGCATGCAGGTAAAGATTTTGATATGGATAAAAAATACCTTCCGGGCGATGGTGTTGTTACCGGAACCGGAATGCTGAGCGGACATCCTGTTTGTATTTATGCCCAGGACTTCACAGTTGCCGGTGGATCGCTGGGGTGGATGCATGCAAAAAAGATTACCAAGATCATGGATCATGCTTTAAAGCTGAAAGTACCTTTGATCGGTATTAACGACTCGGGTGGCGCCCGCATACAGGAAGGCGTAAACTCACTGGCCGGATATGGAGAGATTTTCTTTAGAAATACACTTGCTTCAGGTGTCATTCCACAGATTTCGGTTATTCTTGGCCCTTGTGCCGGCGGTGCGGTTTATTCACCAGCACTCACAGATTTCGTTTTTACGGTGGAGAAGATCACCAAAATGTTTATCACCGGACCAGAGGTGATCAAAACGGTTTTGGGTGAAGAAATATCAATGGAAGACCTGGGTGGTGCACGGGTACATTGTGAAACTACAGGAAATGCTCACTTTTATGCCGAGAGCGAAGAAGAATGCTTCAGCCAGATCAAACAACTGGTTAGTTTTATTCCATGGAATAATGTTAAAAAGGCAGAAAAATTCCCTAAAAAATCGCCCAAAACCCGTCAATATAAAATTGACAATGTAATGCCTTCGGATCCCAAACAGCCGTATGATGTGCGCATGTTGATCAAAGCGGTAGTGGACGACTCGGAATTTCTTGAGATACAAGATCTTTTTGCGCAAAATATTGTGATTGGCTTTGCGAGAATAGATGGTGAAACAGTTGGTATTGTTGCCAATCAACCACTCGTGCTTGCAGGCGTGCTGGATGTTGATTCTTCTGATAAAGCTGCCCGTTTTATCAGGTTCTGCGATGCATTTAACATTCCGCTTGTAACTCTGGTTGACCTGCCGGGATACCTGCCGGGTGTCGACCAGGAGCATGCAGGGGTTATACGCCATGGTGCTAAAATTTTATATGCCTACTCTGAAGCCACTGTTCCTAAAATTACAGTGATCACCAGGAAAGCATACGGAGGGGGCTATATTGCTATGTGCTCGCATCATTTACGGGCCGATTTTGTATTTGCGTGGCCTACTGCCGAAATTGCAGTAATGGGCCCTGAAGGTGCTGCGAATATCATCTTCAGAAAAGAAATATCAACTGCCGAAGACCCGGATGAGATGCGCAAGCAGAAGGTGGAAGAATATAAGGAGAAATTTGCAAATCCCTACGTTGCTGCGGCTTATGGTTATATTGATGCCGTAATTGAACCTGAAGAAACGAGGAAAATGCTGGTACATGCGCTTGAGATATCAAAAGGTAAAGAGATCAGTATGCCGAGTAAAAAACATGGAATTCCACGATTTTAAGAGAAACACCCATGCCGAAAAAAGAAAAAGAAGAGAAAATACGTTACAGTTCTCTGGTAGTTGATGGCGTCAAGTATAAAACGCTTTTAACTCAAAAGTTTATCGACAGACCAATATTTACAGAGAAAGACCCGGGTATGGTGAAAGCATTCATTCCAGGAACAATTCTTAAAGTAAGGGCCAAAAAAGGCAAAAGGGTAAAAGAAGGTGATTTATTGCTGATTCTTGAAGCCATGAAAATGCGTAATGTGGTTGCTGCACCTGTTGATGGTGTAATCAGGAAAGTGCATGTGAAATCATTGGATAAAGTTTCTAAAAACCAATTGATGGTGGAGATTGATCACGAAGAAAACAAATGATTTGTTTCATCGATAAAGTTCAGAATTTCTTCTTTTCCCAAACCCGATTTGGACGAAGCGACAAATAAACCGGGTAATTCTTCCCAGTTTTGCAGCAAGCGTCTTTTATAGGCCAACAAATTATTTTCGAGCTGCATTTTTTTCAGCTTATCTTCTTTTGTAAATACGATTACAAACGGGATCTGCGAAGCGCCCAACCAATCCATGAAGTCTATGTCCAACTTTTGAGGTTCATGCCGGGCATCTACCAGTAAAAAAACATTTAACAGGTTGGTTCTTTTCAGAATATAACTACGGATCATCTTTTCCCATTTCGCTCTTTCTGATTTGGAACGCTTGGCAAAACCATATCCAGGCAAATCCACCAAATACCAATTTTCATTTATTAAAAAATGATTGATGGTAATTGTTTTACCTGGGCTTCCAGAGACTTTCACAAGCTTCCTTCTACCGGTCAGCATATTGATCAATGATGATTTTCCTACATTCGACCGGCCGATAAAAGCATATTCGGGTTTGTCGGGTTGCGGGCATTGTTCAATTTTTGTTGAACTGGTAATAAATTCTGCCTGATTAATCTTCATGGATAGATTTTTCGGTGATGCTATTCGGGTTTGGTATAGGTTAAAATATGACGGTCCTTTTTCACATCATAAATATCTTTAACCGTCACCAGAATGCCTGTTTCTTCCACATTCCCGAAATGATCATTTAAAGCTGTTCCAAATGTTTTCATCGTAGATGATAAATTCATGTAAGCATTTACCAGGGGTGGTACATTTTCTCCCAGTTTGCGAACTTTCTGAATTAAAATCTTATAATCTTCCTCGTAATTGCAGCCTGTAAAAATACTATTCAGGATTTTATCAGATGTAACTATTGCAAGTGGTTCAATAGGTTCGATCAACTTTTCATGATCCGGAAAATACTTATGCAGGAAAAACAGGATCATATCCCTTGCCAGTTTGTCGAAATCAGGATACATGGTTACTTTACCGAATAAGTATTTGATATCCGGGTTTTCGATAATCAAAGCGCCTATACCATCCCAAAGATTATCCAGGGCGAACATGCCCCTTCTTAAATTAAATGCAGGCTGATACAAGGGCTGCACAAATGAACGGCCCAATTCGATGGTATATGCAAAATACTTATCAATAAACTTTTTTGAATACTTAAATAAATCTGCGGTAGGCGAATGAACTATCGTTCCATCTATCACTAGATTTTTACAATCGATATACCTATACCCCCCTGTAATTTCTTTCTCTTTTGGATCCCAAACAATCATTTGTTCAAATCCATGTTCTCCGTAATCATAGGAATCCAGGTCAATTTCTTCGCCTGTGCCGCCACCTGCATCCCTGAAAGTTACCTCTCGCAACCTGCCAATTTCCCTCACAACATTGGGCGAATTAATCTCATTGACTATGTAAATCAGGTTATTACCATTATTGGTTCTACGCAGTAGCCGGTCTTTCGTTAGCTCCTTTTCGAGCACTCGTCTGTCAACTGGGGGAATGATTGTTTTCATTTTACTTCTTACAGAATTTTGCAAAGATAAATCAATCGCCCGAACTTTAATACATACCCTAAAATCGCCTGCCATGTTTTATATCTGGCGGATCAATTCCCTGAATAAAACGATCAGATCCTTTTCAGCCTTCGCGGCATTGTTTAATATATCATCAATATTCAGGGGTTGGAGGTTATCGGGATCACAACTATCCGTTATCACTGAAACAGCAGCTACATTCATTCCCATATGCCTTGCTACGATCACTTCCGGCACCGTTGACATGCCCACAACATCAGCACCCATGGTTTTTATAAATCGATATTCAGCCCTGGTTTCGAGGCTGGGCCCTGTCCATGCTACATAAACGCCTTTGTTGATTGGAATTTTATTTTTATGCGCAATATCTTGCATTTTTTCAATGAGCAATCGGTCGTATGGTTCACTCATGTCAACAAATCGGGGCCCGAGTTTACTTTCATTATTACCTATTAAAGGATTACCAGGCAACATATTAATGTGGTCATCAATGATCATCAATGATGCAGGCTTAAAATCAAGATTTACAGCACCGCAAGCATTAGAAACAAGTAAAGTTTTTATACCCAGTGATTTCATTACCCTGACCGGAAAAGTGATTTGCTGCAACGAATAACCCTCATAAAAATGAAATCTACCGTGCATGACCAATACCTTTTTTCCGGCCAACCATCCACAAATCAAACTCCCATTATGAAACGAAACCGTTGCTTCCGGGTAATGAGGAATTTCAGTGTATGGAATACTGGTTTCAATCTCTATCTCATCCAACAATCTGCCTAAACCTGTCCCAAGGATGATGGCTATTTCGGGTTTTTTAACACCCTTCTTTATCATAAAATCCCGGGCCTCTTCAATTTCATTGATCATCGTTACAAACTAAATTTTTCAGGTTTACAAACGTACAAAATAGGTGCATACCTCGTGGCACGCGTTTCTTTCTTTTATCCTGTTATTAAAGATTTTTAATCAGAGTTAACCTTTATAAGTCCTACTTTTACCATTCAATTCAAATTCATACATATGAAGCGTTTATTAATAATACCAGGCATCATTTTGTTACTGGCAATTCAAATTAAAGCACAGACTTATTTCCCTGAAAACGGTGAATTATATATTGACACAACTGTTCCCAGGATTGATATTTCGCTAGACCCTGACACCCTTGCATGGCTATACGAATGGAACAACCTGGAAAGCGATATCGAATTTACTGCTTCATTTGTATTCGACAATGGAAATGTCATAGATACCATATATCCGGTTGGTTTCAGGTTGAGGGGAAAT
>PKSW01000365.1 GCA_002869465.1 Marinilabiliales bacterium | reverse complement strand
TACAATTAATACTTCATTATAGTTATGCGTGGGGGGGTATAATTGATAACATTTAATATTGTCAATACTGACAAAATTAAATCGAATATAAACCTTCAAAAAATCAATATATTGTAGTGTCAAACATTTTAGCTTATATTTTATAGTGTTTTTTCATTTCCAGACTTTTAAACCACTAAAATACAGAAGTTTATAAATTTTATATGGTCCTGGTGGGCCCACATAATAATCAGCCACTTACAAAGTTTTAACGTAAGTGGCTTTTTATTTCTGCCAGGCTTCTGCCAGGTTTTGAGAGAAGTTTATCTAAATCACATAGACTACTTAACGGTCTGCCAATATGAGTAGGCTGGGAATTCCGAACCATTTATTTGTCAGACCATTAATATTTTTATACATTTCTTTATCTAAAAGGACAATTCACTTAACACTTAGTTAGTAATTGTAATTTGATTATAATGTATATTAAAATATATTATTTTATCTCCTTGCGACCATCAGAATAAATAGCATATCTTCCCATATCGTGAGGATGCACATTATCAAATTTTGTCCAAGGCCAGCCACCAAATTGAGTTCTGCGATAATCGGAAAAGGCTTGTTGAATTTCTATAGCATCATTCATTACGAAAGGTCCGTGTTGTATTATAGGTTCATTAATCGGTTGTCCCTGAAGCAACAAGAGATATGCTTCTTTATTCCCATTTTCAATAATTACCGACTGATCCGCCAACAATTCAACGGAATTATAAGGTTTTACATTAATTCCAGCAATATTTATATCAGAGCCCTTGTAAAAATAAAGTGAACGATTTATTCCAAAAGAAGCAGTTGGAATATTCCACAAACCATTAGCTTCAATTTTCAATAACCAAATCCCAATCTCATTTTTTTGATCAGCTGCCCAAGAATCTGGCGCAGGCACAGGTGCTGCTATATCACCTATTTTTCCTGCTATGACAGTTGCTTCTATTAACTTTCCATTCTTGTCTTTTTCTCTATAAACAGGAATATCTTCTGACCAAAGCATATTATAATAAGGCTTAGCAAATTTTTTTGCTTTCGGTAAGTTAAGCCATATCTGAAAAAGCTCCAATGGATTTGGTTTATCTTTATTTAGAAGAGGAAACATTTCTGAGTGCTGCAGACCAGCACCAGCAGTCATCCATTGTACATCTCCATTCCCATATCTTCCTGATGCACCGTGTGAATCAGAATGATCAACAAAACCGTTTAATACAATGGTTACAGTTTCAAATCCCCTGTGTGGATGTGCAGGAAAACCTGGTATTTTTTCTCCATGATACATTCGCCAACCGTCCTTTGGAGTAAAGTCCTGTCCAATGTTTCTGCCTTCCAATGAAACAGCAGGTCCTAGCTGATCATTTCCATTAGGATAATAATCGATGTGATGCACGCAAAATAAAAACGGATCGCTAGTCTCCCAGGTAAAACCTAAAGGCTTTATATTGATAATAAATTTATTATACATTTCTGATTTTTATATTATAAAATTATTGGAAATCCTTCATTCATACACTTGTAAACTTAAAATTACGGCCAACTCGTAATATGTATAATAAAACAAATATAATAAAATAGTAAAAAAGTACCTAAATGCTTAAGCTAAAAAGATATATGTTAGAAAACAGAAGTGACACTGATGGGGCCACGAAGTAATCAACAGAAAAAACACACTTACTAATTAACTAAAGGAAGTGTTTTTTATTTCTGCCAGGTTATGAGGATATTTTATTAAAAATATATTAAATATTGCAAATATTTTTTTAAGATTCAACTTATGGTTTTAGTGATGCGTAATCTCTTTCAGATATAAGTTTTATCCTGTATAAAACATTTGAGGTGACTTTATTATGTATTTTTTCCCATCCTTTTCTAAGGATGTTCCAATTCGACAATGACCGTTTGCCATAAAAATTAAAACTTACTACTGCAAACAATTGAGAAAGGCCTGTTTCCTCTTCTTGGGTGTTTGAATCACGAACATATAGACAAAATACCCCAATAGGATATCCTCCACTACAACTGTATAATAAATATCTTGCTGCGTTTTCATCAGCTTCTTTTTGAAACTTAATGGCATTTAAGTTGAACAAGTGTAACAGATGGTATCCGAAGAGTCCATTTTTTAATTTAAAAATATTGTTTGAAAGGCCGAGCAAAGTAATCTTTATTTTTTCCAATTTACCGTTTTGCAGGTTAGCCCTGGCAATATGATTTGGCCACCAGCTAGAATCTCCATCCCATGACAATAACTCTTTAAACACAAATTCAGATGGCGCATTTATATGAATTCTATGCATATTAAGTAGCTGATAATCCTCAACCCCTATTCCAACCCTGTCGTGTATGATTTTATTGAATGTATAGCGATCATCAACAGAGTTAATCTGAATAAGGGTTTGCTCACCGGGATTGCACAAAAAAAAATTCCTGATATCTGAAAGAATGCTTTTACTCCTTTTCAGTTCAATAGGAGGGTTATTATTCACATGATCCTCCTTAGATTCTTTTTTTATTTGTTTGTTATTCTTCATTTGGGATGTAAAAGTAATCTTATTGCCTAAAAAGTTTGTTTGACTCTCACATTTCAGCATATTTTTTTTGAATGTCCCGGTATATTTTTTCTTTACCAGGACTTAGTACTTGCTTACCATATTTTGTATGGTAATGATGATTTTCAAAAAACTTCAGCGAATTTTTATAAAATTCCTTTTCGCTCATATATGATTTTCCTGTCTCTATCCATTCTTTTCTTAATAATTCAGCTTCATCGAAATAATGTAACTCATCCGAGAGATACATTAAGTCTGCATCACAAAGTATTCTCGATATTTTATTTCTGGGTTTTTGTGGCATTTTTGTGGAAAGAATCGCTTGTTTTACCTCATCAATTATATTCGCATCCACATTTTTTAATTTTAAAAACTCATCTGCATAGGCAGCACTTTTTGCCTCATGCTCATCAAACCCATCGATGTAACCCAGGTCGTGGAACAATGCGCCGCACTGCAGTATTCTTTTGTCCTCTTGATTCAGAACGCTATGATATGCTATAATTTCTGAGTTTTGCAAAACATCAAGCGTATGTTTCTTGTTGTGATAAAAGTAATTGTCAGGCAGATCTTTGTCTAGTTTATCTATGACAAATTTTCGTGCTTCCTCAACGATTGTTGCATCAATCTTCATCATTTAAATTCTCATTCATTCTTTATTTCTAAGCTTTTTATTTGTTTCGCGCAGCCTGTTTGACATCTTTTCCAGGAGGCGGTAAGCCAATGAAGGATCCTTCTGAATCGTCTTATAAAAGTTTCTTTTGTCGATGGTCATGATTTTTGCATCGCCCTTTGCTCGAACCGTACATGACCTTACATCTTTTTCAAATAATCCCATTTCGCCAAAGAATTCGGATTCTCCCAGCTCAGCGAGTTTAATTTCTTTTTCGCCTGACTCATCAATTACTTCTACAACACCTTCTTGAATCACGTAAAGGCAGTCTCCCATTTCTCCTTGTTTGATCACCTCTTCTCCGTTTTGATAGAGGCGTCCTAATTTATTACTTTTCATTGTTTATTTTGATTTTGTTCCTATGATTAATCCACTGAAGGTATTTCCAATCAGATTTTTAATTAGAATTGGATTTAAAGTACGCTTAAAAATATCTGTATAGGGAGCGCTTCCTGTAAACGTATCCCATAATACAGAACTCATATATCTTTTGTTTTTTTCCTTTTTTTGCTCTTTTACCACCATTCGAAGTAATCCCTTTTTTAATATTGGTGATTTTTGAATAACTGTTGTGACCAAAAATATAAATTTTCCAATGATATTATCCCTGTCCAATTCGTTACAAACGGGTTGGTAGTGCTTTTTAAAATCATGTTTGGAAACACCTTCGAAAATAGCGGTTCGTGCGGCTGCTTTTGCTGTGATGTATGCAGCTCCAATACCGTTCTTATATAATTTTGAAGACGCTGAATCTCCTATCAGAATCATTCGATCATCAAATGCTGACTTTGCCCCTAATATGTTAATACTTGGATAACACTGGCAGGGCATATAATCATTTAGGTCAATATCTTCAGGGAAACAACTGCGAACTGGTTCGGATTCAAGAAAAGCGGCAACAATTTCCTTATTAATATCCGAGCCCAGCAATACCATGGTCACATAATTTCCTTTCGGTATCAACGCTCCGAATTTAATGTTGGGAAGGTTCAACAAGAACACATGCATCGAATTTCCAAAATATTCATTAATCATATCTTTCCCAAGGTGGAACTCACAGATATGTGTTTTAGTAGTTTTTGGAGGAACGAACGACGGATTGATTTGCTGAAACAGTTTGAATGTTCTGGCATTTAAACCCACTGCACCTACCACCAAATCATACTTTTTTTCAAATCCATCTTTAGTTTTAAGGACAATCCCATCAGGCGTTTTTTTTGTTTCTGTTACCCTTCCCGATATCAGAGTTGCTCCTTTTTGATGGCTTAATTCCATTAAATAATTGTCGAAGCTCAGTTGCTCATTATCCTTAATACCTCTGGGTCCTAATCCTCGGAACATGGATGCAATTCGCTGCTCATTAAGCGGGGTTTCAATAACCGTTGAACCCTGTTCCAGGTGCATGGTATAGGATTCGATCCCACGTCGGATAACATTTGACGGCAATATGATGCCTTCTGTTGAGAGGGATTGTATCAACGACTCTGAAACAATTCCACCACAGTGGTTGCATCCTGTGGGACCGGCGCAGTTAAAATCTTTGCCTTCAATAATATCAACACCTATATCCATTCCGTATCTTTCAGCAAAATCTAGGGCGAAATAGGCAAAGAAACTGCCCGCAGGACCTCCTCCGATCACTGCTATTTGTGACCCATCCTTGAGCTCAATACTTTTATTCATAATGTTTTTATAGATAAATAAAAATTACTTCTTTCATTTTTTCAATTAGTCAATCCATTTTCAACAAAATACATATCAATCTCTCCTACATTTTTAGCGGAGATTTTACCACGATATATACATTCAAAATGATTCTTTATCAATTCAAATGTGGAAGATGACACATTTACTTTTCCAATCTCGCCATTCGATTCCATTCGTGAAGCGATGTTCACAGT